>CAXTUK010000381.1:0-2565 GCA_964247395.1 uncultured Acetobacteraceae bacterium | reverse complement strand
TCGGCGCGGCGCAGATCGGCATCTGCGGCGCCGACGTGCTGATGGAGTTCGACTACCCGGAGATCTATGCGCCGGTCGATCTCGGGATCGGGCGCTGCCGCATCTCGGTGGCCGAACCGGCGGAGACGGCGGGGTTCGACGATCCGGCACGCTGGTCGCAGGTCCGGGTGGCGACGAAATATCCGGGCATCGCCAGGCGCCATTTCGCGGCGCGTGGCGTGCAGGCCGACGTCGTGCATCTCAATGGTGCGATGGAGCTGGCTCCTGGTCTGGGGGTGGCCCGGCTGATCGTCGATCTGGTGCAGACCGGTTCGACGTTGCGGGCGAACGGGCTGGTGGAGATCGAGACGATCACCGAGGTCACCAGCCGGCTGATCGTCAACCGGACCGCGATGAAGACGGGTGGCGAACGGATCATGTCGACCGTTTCCGCAATCAGCGCCGCGGTCGCCGGCCGGTGAGGCGGCTGCATGCGGCCGACCCCGGTTTCGAGACGGCATTCAGGTCGATGCTGGCCGATCGCGACGCGGCCGGCCAGTCGGTCGCGGCAGAGGTCGCCGCGATCATCGGCGCGGTCAGGGCGAGCGGTGACGCGGCCGTCATCGCGTTTTCGGAACGCTTCGACGGGGTCGCGTTGACCGCGGACAGGATCAGGGTGACGACGGCGGAGGTGGACGAGGCGATCGCGTCGGTCCCGGCCGGGCGCCTCGCCGCGCTCGACCTGGCGGCGACGAGGATCGAGGCGTTCCACCGGGCGCAGCTGCCGGCCGATCTCGCGATGCGCGACGACGCAGGCGTCCGGATGGGCCTGCGCTGGACGCCGCTCGATGCCGTCGGCCTCTACGTGCCTGGCGGCAAGGCGTCCTATCCGTCGTCGGTGCTGATGAACGCGATCCCCGCACAAGTGGCGGGCGTCGCGCGGCTCGCGATGTGCGTGCCGAGCGCGCGCGGGATCGATCCCCTGGTGCTCGCCGCGGCACGGCGGGGCGGCGTGTCGGAAATCCATCGCGTCGGCGGCGCACAGGCGATCGCGGCGCTGGCGTACGGCACGACGCGCATCGACAAGGTCGACTGCATCGTGGGTCCGGGCAATGCCTGGGTCGCCGAAGCCAAGCGTCAGGTGTTCGGCGCCGTCGGCATCGACAGCGTCGCCGGACCGTCGGACGTCGTGGTGCTCGGTGATCGCGAGGCCGATCCTCGCGCGCTCGCCGTCGATCTGCTCGCGCAGGCGGAACATGACGAGGCGGCGAAGTCGACGCTGATCACCGATCATGCGGGGCTGGCCGACGTGGTGGCGGACGCGATCGAGCGCGAGTTGCCGTCGCTGCCGCGACAGGCGATCGCCGGCGCGAGCTGGCAGCGGCACGGCGCGGTGATCGTGGTGCGCGACTGGGACGAGGGATGCGGGCTGGTCGATCGCCTGGCGCCCGAGCATCTGCAGATCGTGACCCGCGATCCCGAGGCGCTGTTTGCCCGGATCCGGCATGCCGGCTCGGTGTTCCTCGGCCACTGGACGCCCGAAGCGGTCGGCGACTACGTGGGCGGCCCGAACCATGTGCTGCCGACCGGCCGCACGGCCCGGTTCGCGTCGGGCCTGTCGGTCTACGACTTCCTCAAGCGGACGACGTGGCTGCAGGCCGACCCGGCTTCGCTGGCGCTGATCGGGCCTGCCGCGGTGGTCCTGGCCGAGGCGGAAGGGTTGCAGGCCCACGCGAGGAGCGTGGCGCTCCGGCTGGCGCGGCACGGGGCTGCTTGACCGGCCAGCGCCCGATGATCATGTTCCGGGCCCAAATGAAGATCGGTCCAGGCAAGCCCGCGCGATGTCGGCGCGCGCTCGTCCGCGGTTCGAAAGGATAGAATGTCCAAGGAAGACATGATCGAGTTCAGCGGCACCGTGCTGGAGCTGCTGCCGAACGCGATGTTTCGCGTCAAGCTCGACAACGAGCACACGATTCTCGCTCACACCAGCGGCAAGATGCGCAAGAACCGGATCCGGGTGCTCGCAGGCGACCGGGTGAATGTCGAGATGACTCCCTACGATCTTTCGAAAGGGCGGATCACGTTCCGGTTCAAGTAGGCTCAGGTCCGGCCCGGCTGGTCCTGGCGTCGGCGAGTCCGCGCCGGCTGCATCTGCTGGCCCAGATCGGCATCGTTCCCGACCTCACATGTGCGGCCGATCTCGACGAAATATGCCTTCCAGACGAGACGTCGCGCGGAACGGCGTTGCGGCTGGCGCGCGCCAAGGCGGCCCACGCCGCCGCACGAGCCGATTGCGTGGGCGCCTTCGTGCTGGCGGCCGACACGGTCGTCAGCGTCGGACGGCGGCAGCTGGGCAAGGCCGGGACCGAACAGGAGGCGCGGCGTTGCCTGGCGCTGCTGTCGGGACGGCGGCATCGAGTGACGACGGCGGTGGTGCTGCACCCACCTTCCGGGAAGGCCTCGTCGCGCGTTGTCGAGACGGCGGTCGCGTTCTCGCGCCTGACGACGGCGCAACTGGACAGGCTGATCGAGAGCGGCGATTCGGCGGGCAAGGCAGGCGGTTACGCCATCCAGGGACACGCGGCC
>CAXTUK010000380.1:0-2574 GCA_964247395.1 uncultured Acetobacteraceae bacterium | reverse complement strand
GATCATCAGGGCGCCGATCAGGATCGGGATCTGCGCCATCGGGCTCTGCAGGGTCTCGGTGGCCTTGTCCCGGACGGAACCCAGCAGCTGCGGCCAGGTGTAGGAGACGAAGTCGCCCTGGCTGAGGACATTGATCAGCCGTCCGTCCGAGTCGACGACGGGCAGGTGGCGGAAGCGCTCGTTGGACATCAGTCGCAGCCAGTCGACGATCTCGTCATCGGGTTTCGCGGTCCTGACCTCGGTGGTCATGATGGAAGACAAGGAGGTGGTATGCTGGTCGCGCCTCTCGGCGAGCAGCCGGCGCAGCATGTCGCGTTCGGTGACGATGCCGGCGACCTTGCGGTCGTCGTCGACGATGATGACCGAGCCGATGTTCTTCCTGGACATGACCTGGATCGCCGTCGCGGCGAACTCACTCGCGTGCAGCACGAAGGGCGCCGGCTTGTTCTTGAACTCGGGCCGATCCTTGATCTTCATCGCGTCGCATCCCTCGTCTGGAACCATCGGGGCGCAAGCCAGCGTTTCCGTCAAGCAGCGGCGGATTTCTGACGGGGAGACGATCATGCCGGCGAAATCGAAGGCCCAGCAGATGGCGGCGGGAGCGGCATTGTCCGCCAAGCGCGGCGACCGGAAGAACGGCGACCTGAAGGGCGCATCCAGGTCGATGATCGAGTCGATGGACGAGGGCCAGTTGCAGGAATTCGCCTCGACCAGGCAGAAGGGCAAACCGAAACGGGTGTCGAAATGACGCCCGTCAGTGGCCCGGCGGCCAGCGCCGCGTCGGCGTCCGCTCAGGCGAGCAGCGCGCCGGCGTGATGCGCGATGTGGTCGGCGATGAAGCTCTGGACGAACCAGTAGCTGTGGTCGTACCCGAGCTGGCTGCGCAGCTCGAGCTGCTGGCCGGAGCGATCGGCCGCTGCGCGGAATGTCTGCGGACGCAGCTGGTCGAGATGGGGATCCGCACTTCCCTGGTCGACCAGGATCGGGCCCGCGAACCTGCCGCGCGCCATCAGCACGCTCGCGTCCCATTGCGCCCACGCCGTCTCGTCGGGGCCGAAATAGCGTGCGTAGGCATTGCGGCCCCACGCGGAGACGGACGGGTTGCAGATCGGCGCGAAGGCGGACACCGAGCGGTAACGGCCAGGATTGCGGAGCGCCGTGACCAGCGCGCCGTGGCCGCCCATGGAGAAGCCGGTGATCCCACGCCGCTCGGGATCGGCCGGGAAATTCGCCTCGACCAGTTCGGTCATCTCGCGCGCGACGTAGCCTGCCATGTCGTAGTGCCTCGCCCAGGGCTCGGCGGTCGCGGTGACGTAGAAACCCGCACCGGTCCCGATGTCCATCGCGTCGTCCTCGCCTTCGATGCCGGCATCGCGCGGGCTGGTGTCGGGAAACACCAGGACCAGCCCGTGCTCCGCGGCGAACCGCTGAGCGCCGCCCTTCTGCGGGAAGTTCTCGTAGGTGGAGGTCAGACCGGCAAGGCAGGTCAGCGTCGGGCAGCTCCGGTCCGTGGCCTGGGGCGGGACGAAGATGCCGAAGCGCATGAGCGTGCCTGTCGCCGTGGAATGATGCGACCAGAACTCCATCGTGCCGCCGTGACAGGCGGACTGGCTGAGGCGCTCGAGCTGCATGGTATCTCCCCGGAGAACCGCGAATTTATCGGCTTCCCGAAACCGAGGCCAGGGCGCAGTTCTTCCACGAGATGGTTCCGTCGTCCCGGGACTTCCGAGTTGTTCAGTGTGCGAGAGCCTTCGCCACGTCGGGCGCCATGCGCCCGGCCATCACGCGCACGCCCTGCGCGTTCGGATGCAGCCCGTCCGACTGGTGCAGACCAGGATTGTTCTGCACGCCGGCCAGGAAGTCGGGCTCGAGTGCCACGTGCTCGGTTCTGGCAAGATCAGGGAATATCGCATTGAAATTCTGGGCATAATCGCCGCTGCTTCGGTCAGGAACGGTCCCGCCGAGCAGGAGGACGCTGATATGGCGTTGCTTGAGCGCGCGAATGATGCCGTCGAGACTACGCCTTGTCTCGTCGGGCGGGATCGACTGCAGGTAGTCGTTGGCGCCGAGCTCGATGACGCAGAGCGCGGTATCGGACTGAACGCTGAAGCCCACGCGCGCCAGACCACCCTCGGCGGTGTCGCCCGACAATCCGGCCGCCCTGACGGTGACGTCGATGCCGAGGCGCGCGAGGGCGGCTTGCAGCTGGGCCGGAAGCGCGTCCTCGGCCCGGAGCCCGTAGCCGGCGGTGATCGAATCGCCGAGCATCGTCACCACCGGAGCCGAGGCCGCGGCCGGGGTCGCCAGCAGGCAAGTCACGACGGCCAGTCTGTCAAAACGCATCGGCCCCCCATGTGACGGCTCGCCCTCGAACGTCTGGACCGATCGTAGGATGCCTGTTCTCGAGATGACCGATGTCGGCCTGAGCTTCCGGTCGGCCGGTGCGACGGTCGACGTGCTCAAGGGCGCCAATCTGTCGGTCGCCAGCGGGGAGCGGGTCGCGGTGGTCGGGCCTTCGGGCTCGGGCAAGTCCTCGCTGATCGCCGTCGCCGCGGGCCTGGAGCGGCCGACGAG
>CAXTUK010000379.1:0-2580 GCA_964247395.1 uncultured Acetobacteraceae bacterium | reverse complement strand
GCGCCACCATGACCTGGCTGACCAGGGGCCGGTGTTCGTGGGCGTGGGCCAGCATGCCGGCAAGGCCGCCCGCGACGCGACGGTCGTCGATGAACTCGTCGGCATCGAGGAACACCACCCAGTGCGCGCCGAAATCGGTCGCCGCCTTCTCGAAGAGGAAGCTGTTCGCGTCCATCTCGGCGAACGAGACGGAAGGATTGGCGAACACGGTCAGTTCGATGCCCTCGCCCCTGAGGGAAGCGAGGATCTCCCGGGTCGCGTCGCGGCTGCCGTTGTCGAGCAGGATGTGATGGTCCACGTGAGCAGCGGTGTGACGGACGAAAGCCTCCACGATGTCCGCCTCGCCCTGAACCCTGGTCGCCGCCACGATCCGCATCGAACCCCGCCTGTCCAGGGCCGTTCGGCCCCGATGACGACCGATCAGCCGTTCAACTCGCTCATAGAGCCCGGGCAATGGGTCCGCCACCCCGGCCAGCCGGAGTGGGGGCCGGGTCAGGTCCAGTCGGCGATCGGCGATCGGGTCACGGTCAACTTCGAGGATCGCGGCAAGGTGGTGGTCAACGCGCGCGTGGTCGAGCTCGAAATCCTGACGCGCTGATCGGGCCGGCCTTGCGGATGGAGGTCGGAATGGGAATGTTCGCTCTCGCATGAGCATGGCGAAGACTTCGACGGGGATCGGGAGCCCGAGCGAGACGCTGATCGATCCGTTCGGCCGGGCGATCCGCTACCTGCGCGTGTCGGTCACCGATCGCTGCGACCTGCGCTGCGTCTATTGCATGCCGGAGCGGATGCGGTTCCTTCCGAAACCGCTGGTGCTGACGATCGAGGAGCTCGAACGGGTCTCGGCCGTCTTCATCCGCCTGGGGACGCGTCGGCTGCGGGTGACCGGCGGCGAGCCGCTGGTGCGCCGCGAGGTGATGACGCTGGTGCGCGCGCTCGGAGACCGGATCGGGGCGGGTCTCGACGAGCTGACGATGACGACCAACGGCTCGCAGCTGGCCCGCTTCGCCGCCGCCCTGTCGGACGCCGGAATACGCCGGATCAATGTCAGCCTCGACACGCTCGACCCGGTCCGCTTCGCCGCGATCACCAGGGGCGGCCAGCTCGGAGCGACGCTCGACGGCATCGCCGCCGCGAACCTGGCCGGCATCGAGGTCAAGATCAACACGGTGGCGCTGCGGGGCGTCAACGAGGACGAGATCGAGCGGCTCGTCGTCTGGTGCGGCGAGCGCGGCCACGATCTCTGCCTGATCGAGACGATGCCGATGGGGCGGATCGAGGAGGATCGCACCGACCGCTACCTGCCCCTCTCGTCGGTTCGCGCGCGGCTCGAGCGGCGATGGACGCTGGCGCCGAGCGACCACCGGACAGGAGGTCCCGCCCGCTATGTCGAGGTGATCGAGACCGGAACCCGTCTCGGCTTCATCACGCCGATGACGCACAATTTCTGTGAGACCTGCAACCGCGTCCGGCTTTCCTGCACGGGTGTGCTCTTCCTGTGTCTCGGCCAGGAGGATTCCGCAGACCTGCGGGCGGTGCTCCGGTCCGGCGCCTCGGACGAAGCGCTCGAGGCGGCGATCCGCGAGGCGGTCTCCCGCAAGCCGAAGGGGCACGATTTCATCATCGGCAGGGAGCGAGCCCCGGCGATCGCCCGGCACATGAGCTCGACCGGCGGCTGACGCGGACCAAATTAGGCTCCGCTTAACGTCGATCCGCGATGCTCGGTCGGCCAGAATGGTTCGAGCGGATGGTGCCAACAGGATGACGGACAGCCTCGACGTGCGGCCGCGTGTGGTGATCGCGGACAATGACCCGATGATCCGCGGCGTGCTTCGATCGCTGCTCGTCAGGCTTGGTCTGGACCTGACGGCGGTCGCGGACGGCGATCAGGCGCTCGCGGTAGCCTCGCCGACGCCTCGCATGTTCATCCTCGACCTCGACATGCCAGGCGGCGGGGGGCTGGGCGTATGCCGCGCGCTGCGCGCCGAGCCCGATCACCGGGAGGTTCCAATCGCGATCCTGACTGGATACCACGACGAGGATCTGCGGCGGCAGAGCATGCAGGCGGGCGCGACGCTGTT
Organism: uncultured Acetobacteraceae bacterium; assembly: GCA_964247395.1. GTDB lineage: Bacteria > Pseudomonadota > Alphaproteobacteria > Acetobacterales > Acetobacteraceae > CAXTPV01. The sequence goes on along the minus strand of CAXTUK010000379.1, from coordinate 499 downwards.
CCTGACCAAGCCGTTCAACCCGGCCGAACTGCTTCGGGCGCTGGCGCCACACTTCGCGCTCGATCCGACGGCCACGACGGAGCTTTCCCACCTGCTGCGGATCGATCGGGGATTGCGCCTGCAGGACACGACGACCGCGCGAAGTGCCGCGGCGCTGGCCGCCTGAACCCTATTTCAGCAGGCTCGCCGGCGGTTTCGACAGCGGATCATGACCCCCCGGCGGCGGCGACAGGATCGGCGCGGTCTGCTGCGCGCAGCCGGTGAGCAACAGCACGAGGGCAACAGTCCGACATGGCATCCGGGGGACTCCTGCACTCGTTGACGGGCGCCGAGACCGGCAACCGGTGGGCAGCATACAGGCTCGTCGAGCGCCGTCGACTCACGTGCCGGTCGGATCGCCGAAGACATCGGTGAGCCTGGTCGTGAACTGGCCCGGCCGCAGCGGCCTGGGCTGGCTCGCGGCTGGTCCCCAGCCGGTGAGCATCGCGAGCCTGAGCTC
>CAXTUK010000378.1:0-2587 GCA_964247395.1 uncultured Acetobacteraceae bacterium | reverse complement strand
CGCGCTCGGGAACACCGAGTTGTCGCAGATCCACAGATTGGGCACGTCGTGGCTGCGTCCGAACCCGTCCACGACGCTGGTTGCCGGGTCGGCTCCCATCCGGCATGTGCCGAGCGTGTGAGCGGACCGTTCCAGCGACCAGATGTCGGCGGCGCCCGCCTGTCGCCATATCGAGGTCATCAGCGCCGCCGCATGGCGATGCATCGCCCGCTCGTTCGAGCCATAGCTGAAATGGATCAGCGGCTTGCGCAGGCCGGTCGCGTCGGTCTCGTGCGACAGCTCCAGGAAGTTGCCGTCCTGCGGCAGCGATTCGCCGTTGATGCCGATCCCGGCCACGCGATTGTAGCGATCGAGGTATTCGACCAGCGCCGCGCCCCACAGACCGCGGCCACGCGCCACCGAGTTGGCCCAGGTGACAGGCAGGATGCCGAGACTCTGCACGACATAGCCGCCGGCGAAATCCGCGTCCGGCGGACGGGTGAAATCCTCGCTGATCAGCGACGAGGGATAGCCATGGTTGGGGCGCGTCTCGTCCTCGAACGTGCCCCAGACCTGCGTCGCCACGTGCGCCATGTAGTTGCGCCCGACCTGGCCGCTGCTGTTGCAGAGATCGAGACTGAGCAGCAGCCGCGGCGTCTCGATCGCGCCCGCGCACAGGATCACCGCCGCGCAGCGCTGCCGCCGCTCCGCGCCGTCCTCGCCGTAGAGCACGCCGGTGATCCGACCGTTCCGGTCGCGCTCGAGCCCGTGCACGAAGCAGCCAGCCCGTATCTCGGCCCCATGCGCGACCGCGTCCGGCAGGTAGGTGACGTCCATGCTGGCCTTGGCGCTGTTGCGGCAGCCCTGGTGGCAGGCGCCGCAGCCCACGCAGGCAGGCCGCCCGTCGCGGCGACGCGAGAGGAGTGCCGCCGGCGCGTCGGCCGTCCTGATCCCGAGGGCGTCGCAGCCGGCACGCATGAGTTCAGCCGGCGCGTTCCGCGGCACCGGCGGCAACGGATACCGACGCCCTTCGTCCCACGGGTAGCGCGCGGGGCCGGAGACGCCGATGTCGCGCTCCACTCGCTCGAGGAACGGAACCAGCTCGTCATAGCCGAGCGGCCAGTCGGCGCCGGCGCCGGTCTCGGACCTCAGGCGGAGATCGCGCCGGTCCGGCCGTGGACAGAACGCCCCCCAGTGCAAGGTCGAGCCCCCGAGGCCGGTGCCGCTGTTGTTGGCGCCGAACGCCTGCGGGTTGCTGCCCGCGCTCAGCCGCTCGCCGAGCCAGTAGAGGTTGGCGGCGGCGACCTCGTCGACGGTGAACTCGGCCGGCGTCCGGTTCCGGCCGGCTTCGAGCGCCACGACCCGGCATCCGGCGCGAGCGAGCTCGGCCAGCAGGGGTGCCCCGCCGGCCCCCGTTCCGACCACCACCACATCCACTTCGGCGGCGCCATGCCGGCGCATCGTCGAGAGGTTCACGACGCCTGTCCGGCCGCCATCGGCTCCCAGGCTTCGCGCTCGCCGAGGCCGACCTTTCCGAAGCCGCCAAGTCCGGCGTCGCCGCCGTTGGCGATCCCGCTGTAGCCGATCCGCGCCAGCGTGGCCGGATGAGCCATGTAAGCGCGGGCGGCCGCGGCGCGCAGATCCTCGAACCAGAGCTTCATCTGCACGCCGGTCAGTGGGCCGTCCGCGAGATCGCCGTCCGCGGTCCGCCGCAGCAGCGCATCCCTGGCCGCGGGATCGAGCCGGGCGAACGCCGCGCCATGACCGGCCCGCGACGCTGCGTCCGCCGTATCGAGCGCCAAGCGGAAGGCCGCGTCGTCGGCCGGCAGCAGCGCGAAGCGCCAGCCGTCTCCCGCTCCCGACGCGAGCTCCCGGTCGATGCGCATGGCGAGATCGATCGACGCGTCGGGCGGTAGCGGCACGACGCGCTCCACGACGGCGCGCAGCGTGTCGAACTGCTCGGTTCCCATCGTCGCCGGCGGCGGATCGGGACGATCCGGCGCGCCCCGTTCCAGCAACACGTCACGGGTCCGCGTGCTGACGCGCGGCGTATCGAGCAGGGCACGATAGGAAGCAGGAATATCCGTGGTCAGATGCTCCTCGATCAGCCGGGCGACCTCGTCGGGCTTCTCGACATCGAGGCCGAGAAGGATCACGCCGGCGAGCCCCTCCAGTCCGGGCGCGCCATCCTCCGCCCGCCTGGCGAGCACGACGGCGACCTTCGCTCCCAAGCCTCGTCCGACCAGCGCCCAGCGTCGTGGCGCCTCTGCTCGTACGGCCCGCGCCACGTGATCCGCCATCTCGTCGAGCGTGCGGTCCGCGAGCGAAGCGGCGTCGCCATTACCGGGCAGGTCGACGCCGACGCAGCGGAACCGCGCGAGACGGTCCGCCACCGCGGTCCGCGAGGCGGTGCCGCCGCCAGGGACATGCAGGAGGAACAGGGGCGGGCGATCGTCGGGCGTCATCCGCCCAAGCTTGGGCGGCCGGTGCAAACGGCTAGGCCGCGACGCGCGAGGAGGTCAGAGACCGAGATCGCCCTGGCGCGATCGCGTCACGGCCGATTCCCGCACCGTGCGCTCGCCGTCGGCGAAGCGCAGCGTCAGCTCGG
>CAXTUK010000377.1:0-2587 GCA_964247395.1 uncultured Acetobacteraceae bacterium | reverse complement strand
GCGGCGCGGTGGCGCTGGCCGACGGAGACCTCCGCGGGACGGCGGCGGAGCAGGGCGGCGATGCCGAGCCGCTCGGCGAGGCGCGCCAACCGTGGGCGGTCCGGCCGGCGCAGGATGTCCTGCTGCAGCCGTATGTTCTCGCCCAGCGTCAGGAACGACAGCAGGCCGCCGGTCTGCGGCACGAAGCCGATCAGGCGCGCGCGAAGCGCGGTCAGCCGGTCGGTGCGGCCGTCGCGCCACATCGCCGCCGCGTCGGCGTCTCCCAACTGGAGGCGGGCCGCCTGGTCGGGTGTGAGGGCAAGCGCAAGCAGGCCGAGCATTGTGCTCTTGCCGCAACCCGAGGGGCCGCAAACGGCAACGCGGTCGCCGGCGTGGAGTACCGCCCGCCGCACACTCAGGGTGAAGGGGCGCGCCTGGCCGACGGTGCCCGCGGTCCAGAGCAGACCGGCGGCGTCGAGCACCGGAGGCACGTCGCTCACGGCAGGGCCTCGATCGGGACCGGGTACATTGCTTCCCCCGGATCGTGGCTGCCGGAGAGCTCGACCCAGAGATCAGGATGGGACTCGTACTCCTGGTAGAGCCGCAGCCGGCTCTCGACATTGTTGAGCACCGTCCGCTGGGCGATGGCGCCCATCGCCAGCCAATCGGCCTCGGAGATGTTCATAACGTCGGATTTGTAGGGAAGGCCGTCGAGATACTCGCCTAACATGGCGCCGATCCGGTCGGCATGCGCGATGCGCGAAGGGTCGCGGGCGGCGGCCGCGAAGGCGGAACGGAGCTGAGTGAAAAAGGTCTGCGGCTCGGTGCGTCCGGCGAAGCCGGCCTGCAGGATCGCCTGGAGCGATTGGGCCAGGTCGGAGAGCTGGTTGCGGGTCAGCAGCACGCGCACGTCAATGCAGCGCTGCAGCGGGTCGGCGAGATCACGGTCGGCGGTGAAGCTCTCGACGATGTCCGGTGCGGCGGTGTGCTCCTCACGGCCCATGTAGGCGAGCCGCATCGCCTGGCTGACGACGGCGACCTTCTGCTGAACGGCCGCGCTCGCGGCCTTGGGGTCGAGGCCGGCGACAGGGCGGCCGGTGGTGTCGGCCACCTGCTGCAGGAGTGCTAGCGAGAGCGCCTGCACGACGGGGCGAAAGGCTTTCGGGGCGCCCCCCGGGACGGGAAAGTAGAGCGAGCCGGCCGCGCCGAAGCGCGACAGGGCGCGGTATTGCGCGGCTGCCTTGGGGTGATCGTGCGCCACCTCGCCTTCCGGCGTGAGAAGGTGGATGACGAAGAGCGCGATTCCCTTGGCGGCGAGAAGCTCGTGGATCTCGTCAATGCCGAGATGGGTCACGCTATGTGGGTTGTCAGCGGTGCGTGCGCCGGCGTCGGTGACGAGGATCATGTAACGGCCGGCGTCACCGCTCCAGTCGATGCCGTCGATCGCGGCCTTGATGCCGCCGATCGGGTCCTCATCGAAACCGAGGGATGAGGCGCGGGCGTCGTGTACGTTGGCGATGGCTGGCTCGACAGCGTCGACCGGCTGGCCGAAGTCGGGCTTGGCGTAGATCCGGGTCGCGTATTCGAGCTCTGGCGTATCGAGCAGGCTGTCGCGATAGGCGACGAGCCCGACGCGAAAATTATTCCGCACCGCGCTGTTCCTGATCCCGGCCACGATCTCGGTGATCGCCGCACGGGTCTGCTCGATGTAGGGCTGCATGCTCTCGGTGGTGTCGATGACGAAGACCAGCCCGGCCTTGAACCGGCGCAGCGCATCGGGATCGGCGCGCGGCGGCCCGGCGTCATCCGAGGGCGCGGACACGACGTCAAGCAGCCGGATCGGCGGACCGGTGTCGCGCTCGATCGGCTGTGCGTCGAGGATGGGGAGCAGGTAGAAATTGCGTTCGATGTCGACCAGGTTGGCGGGTTCGAGTGCGAGCACGGGGCCTGACTTGCCCGAGGCGGCGGCATACCGCAGCGCCGCGGCGCGGGCTGCCGCGTCCGGGGCGCCGATGAGGTCGCGCTCGTCCTTTGCGGTTCGCAGGAACAGCGCGCGGCCGCGGCCGGCGGGATTGGTGAAGGCGCCGATCATGGTGTGCTGCCAGGCGATGGTCTTGGCGGCTCGCGTCCAGCCAGCGACGTCGCCATGCGCGTCGCGCCCGACCTCGACCCAGTCGCCGTCGCGGGCGTAGACGTAGAAGATCTCGAAGCCCGGGATCGGGACCGCGCCGTCGACGGACGGAGACTTCGACAGCGTGGCACCCGGTCGGGTGATGACACGCTGGAAGAGCGTCTTCTTGCCTTGCATCAGCAGCGGCTCGACGGCGACGGCGCGCGAGCCGGCGGCGGCGACAAGAAGGGCGAGGATAAGGCCGGTCCGGCGGCGGCTCACGGCCAGAAATCCTTCAGCGCCAGCTGCGCCGACTGGTCGCCGCCCGCCGCTTGGGTCTGCAGCGTGCCCTGCAATCTCGCCCGTGCGTCCGCGACCGCGTTGTCGCCGGCCTGGACCGCATCGCGGTAGTAGCGAGCGGACTCGCGGATGTCGGGGCTCGGGATCGGACCCTTGGGGTCGAAACCGTCCGGATCGTAGAGGCGGGCGAGCCGTGCC
>CAXTUK010000376.1:0-2597 GCA_964247395.1 uncultured Acetobacteraceae bacterium | reverse complement strand
CTCGATCGCCGTCCTTATCGCTGCAGGTGGAAGCAGCTTCGCCCAGGAGCCGCTTTAGAGAAGCGCATGAGGTTTCCTCCTGTTGATATGGCCGCGTCGCGGCCAGCCATCTTAGCGGGAAGCTGAGCGGTTCGCACTGCCTTTAACTACAAAGGCTTTGAAACCATAGCGTCCAACCTTCCCGGCGATCAAGGCGCGCCTATCGGCTATCGACGGCGCGCTTGCCCGATCATCAAACCGTGAAAAGGAACGGCGCGGATCGTCCGGCATGAGGTTGCCGAACGTTCGTCACGTTTGGGCGTCAGAGCATCGTGCGCAGCGTTGGCGTTAAATCCATTCGCTCGCGCCCCAAGAAGAACGACCGGAACGCGTGGGTTAACCGCGCGCGGCGACATGCTTTTGCTGCTCTGCGTCGTGAAATGTCTGATCTTAATAGCCAGGTCAACTAAGACGGGTCAACGGCTCGACGGCAATCGACACGTTCGCCAGCGATCAAGACCGACGTCGGCTTCATTTCTCGCTGTTCGCCTACTAACTCGTGTTCAAGATCGTCGGCGGCTGTTCGCCCGCCGATTTGGATCGCGCTCGACCTCCATCGTGTGCTGCGTGGTCTGGGCCGGCGCCCTGGTGATGACTGGGGGTCGCCACAGGCAGACATGAAAATGCTGGAGGATCAGGAGGTCAAACGGGCATGTTCTTGATCGCCTCCACCATTTGCGTGAGGCGGTTCCTCGGCATGTGACGGGCGAGCGCGTAGGCGACGCGCCGATCGATGCCATCCTGCCCGTCCTGATCGAAGAGGAGAATGGCGCGGCGCTGCGCTTCGATGATGTGCTCGACATCATTGCTCGCGACGCGGACAAGCGGCAGCATCGCCTCATCCTCCGGCGAGAAGATGAGATGCAGATCCAAGATGTCGCCGACGACAATCGGAATCTGTCCGCTGAGCAGAGCCTCGAAGATACGCATCGTCGTGTTCGAGCCGAAGGAGACGCATAAGGATACCTTGTACTGGCACCAGTCGCGGAGTTTCGCCTCGTGCGACATCGCGTAGTAGAGATGCGCTCCACTCGGTAGCCCATGCATCCACAGCTTGAGGTCGTTAAGCGGAATTTCCTTCCGACATTGCTCGAGGAACACGGTCCGCTCTGGAAATTCCGGATAGCAGTTGAAGCCGCCGTAGAGATGATCCTTTCGCTTCTGGCCTCTGACGTCCCTCGTAACGGTCTCGACCAGCGTCTGGCTCCAGAACGTGCCGCACAGCGGGACGAAGCCGCCGTAGCGACCGAGCTCGTTCTCGTAGTGCGCGGCGTAATTGTGCGAGCAGAACGTCACGTCGACTAGCATCGATGCGTGCATCGTGCTCTTCACCAGGTGGTGATTGTCCCAAAACCAGCATGACGTGACGCCGACGCGGCCGGTCTGGATGATCTGCCAGAGGGACGCGATGTTGTGATCGTAACCTGGATTCAAGTAGATGTCTGCGGTGTGCCGCGGATCATCGAAGTAATCGGCTTCTGCCTGGATCACCTGGAGGCCAGGGATCGTATTCTCGATCTCGCACGAGAAAATCGACTCGACGACGGTGATGGTTTCTTTCCGCCGCATCCCTACGATAGCATCGCGGAAGCGGCGCTCGCGGACCGACCACAGGGTTCAAGCATTCCGATCACCTGCGACAGCTATGATGGTGGCTTTTCACCGACTCTTACCGTTTCGCGTCCGGCCAGGAAACGCTTTTCAGACGCCGTGGACCCCGGCAGCGCGAGGACCTCGCCGAATGCACCGATGAAGGCGGCGCTCAACCGGCGTCCAATCTGCAAGCCCTGCTGTCCGAGAGGCGGCGCCGCATTTTCCATGCTGCGTCAGTCGACCGACCGCCATCGGCATGATTGCCGGAACCCGGTCGGCAACGGCCCTACTGGCCGGCGCCCACGGCCGCACCGTTTCCGGCCGGGACGTCCTTGCCTCCGGAAGCACCCAAGGACCCTCCCTGTGTTCCTGTCGAGGCCGGCTGGTCTGCGGCGTTACCGGGCTGGCTCGCCGAAGCTTGGCCCGGCGTGCCCTGGCCGCCGTTGGATGTGCCGGCGCCCGACGTGCCGGCGCTCTGGGCGAACGCCGGCGGTGATGCCAGCATGGCTCCCGCGGCGAGGATCGTGGAAAGCTTGGTGAAGGTCATGACATCTCCGGGCGCTCGTGAGGAGCGGAGGCGAAATTCGTCGTTTGAAGATGGGTTGCGTCGCGAAGAGTGAGGCGATCGGCTCACCGGCGCCGTCATCCCACCTGGTGCAATTGGCCAACAGTCGCAAGCAACAGAGCTGAGGTGTTAGTTTTGGTGGCGCGCCCAAGGGGAATCGAACCCCTGTTTTCGCCGTGAGAGGGCGACGTCCTAGACCGCTAGACGATGGGCGCGGGTCGGCGGCCGAGAGGCCGTGCGACGGGCCGAGGTATAGTGAGCGCTTGACAGGCTGACAAGCGATGCGCTGTCCCACCCCCGTCTCACCACCGTTACACCCATGGCGTCAGCCGGCGCCGCCCCCGACAAAACGGGGGGGGGGCGCCGCCTGAACCCCCCCCCCAGGAGTTGAAGGCCCCCG
>CAXTUK010000375.1:0-2600 GCA_964247395.1 uncultured Acetobacteraceae bacterium | reverse complement strand
GCCTCGACCCCGACGGAGCCTTGCGCGCCCTAATCGAGACCACCCCGCACGGCGCCCGGATCGAACTGCCCGGCCCGGTCGGCGAGCGGAACCTCTACACGCTCGAGCCGCGCGGCCGAGTCCTTTGCCAGGCCCTCACGCAGTCGGGCGCGCTGGCGCAACTCGCCTCGGTTCTCGCCGCCGGCAACCAGCCGGTCGCCGAACCGGGCTTTCCGTGCCCGCCCGAACTGGCGTCCTTCGTCGCGCCCCTCGAAGGCGCGCTGGCAGCCGCCCTGGTCGAAGGCGAGCCGCCCGCGATCGGCGCACTCGCCCGGCGCCTCGCCGCCCGCGAAGGCCCGATCGTTCCGCTCCATGCGGCGCCGTATCCGCCCGAGTTCCTGCTCCGCGAACGCGTCGTCACCATCAACACCGCCGCCGCCGGCGGCAACGCCTCGCTGATGGCGATCGGCTAGCAAGCTGGTATAGGCATGCCCCCTATGCTATCCAGCGCTGATGGCCCACACGATACGCGAAAGACACAAGCTGCTGGCGCGGGTTCGGCGCATGAAGGGCCAGGTCGAGGCGATCGAACGCGCGCTCGAGGCCGAGGCCGGCTGCGAGGCGGTCATGCACCTGATCGCGGGCGCGCGCGGGGCGATGGCCGGGTTGATGGCCGAGGTCGTCGAAGACCACGTGCGCACGCACCTGGTTGACCCGGAGACGCATCCCGGAGCGCTGAACGCCGAGGCGGCCGAGCAGCTCCTCGATGTCGTCCGCACCTACCTGAAGTGAGGGGCTGACATGGACGGCAACGCAGGGGCTGCCGCATGGCCGCACGGCCACACCCACGTGTTCCTCGGCGAGGGACACGCGCAGGCCGAGCGCCGGACGAAGTGGGTGATCGCGCTCTGCGGCGCGATGATGATCCTCGAGATCGCGGGCGGTCTGGCGTTCGGCTCGATCGCCCTCGTCGCCGACGGGCTGCACATGAGCACGCATGCCGGCGCGCTGCTGCTGGCGGCGTTGGCCTACCGCTATGCGCGCAAATACGCGCACGACCCGCGCTTCAGCTTCGGCACCGGCAAGCTCGGCGACCTCGCCGGCTTCACCAGCGCGATCGTGCTGGCGATGATCGCGGTCCTGATCGGCTACGAGGCGGTCGGCCGGCTGTTCGCGCCCGTCCCCATCCGCTTCGCCGAGGCGATCCCGATCGCGGTCCTCGGTCTGGCCGTCAACGTCGGCAGCGTCTGGCTGCTGAGCGGCGGCGGCCATCATCACCACGGTCACGGTCACCGCCATGGTCACGAACACCGCCATGACGAGGAGCACCGCCTGTCCACGTCGGTGGGCTCCGTCTCGGTCAGCATCTTCGAGCAGAACCGGCCGCCCGTGTTCCGCATCCGCGCGGAGAACGGCGAGCGATTGCAGGCGCAAGCCGTCGCCGTGGAGACGCTCAGGCCAGGCGGCGACCGGCAGCTGTTCGCGATGGCGGAGCGGAATGGCTTCCTCGAAAGCACCGACGAAATCCCCGAGCCGCACGCCTTCACCGCCAACGTGCTCGTCGGCGGCGAGAGCCACCGGATCGTCTTCCAGGAGCACGACCACGCGTCCGGTCACGGCGAAGGCGCCGCGCACCGCGACAACAACATGCGAGCGGCGATCGTCCATGTTCTCGCCGACGCGGCGGTGTCCCTGCTCGTCATCGTCGGGCTGGCCCTGGCCCGCGCCTTCCACTGGCTCTGGATCGACCCGCTCGCCGGCATCATCGGCGCTTGCGTCATCGCCAGCTGGTCCTTCGGCCTGATCCGCGACACCGGCGCCATCCTGCTCGACATGATGCCGGACCGTCGCGTCGCCGAAGGCGTGCGCCGCGCCATCGAGACCGAGGGCGACGTGCTGGCCGACCTCCATCTGTGGCGGCTCGGCCCTGGTCATCTCGGCGCCATCGTCGCGGTGAACACCGCGCAACCGGCACGCGGCCCGGAACACTACCAGCGCCTGCTCGAACGTTTTCCCGACTTGTCGCACGTCACCGTCGAGGTCCGGCAGGCGGCCTGACGCCTGCGTCCGCCAGCCCGTCGATGATCGGACAATCCGGGCGGTGATCGCCTTCGCATCGTTCGGCCAGGTGCCGAAGCGCGTTGCTCATCTCGGCGATCTCGCGCGCCTTCGCCTCCAGTGCCGCGGCATGGGCAAGCGCCAGCCGCTTCACGTCGGCGCTGGCCCGCTTCTCGTCTCGCCAGAGCGCCAGCAGCTCGCGCATCTGGTCCACCGAGAAGCCGAGACAGCGGGCACGCTTGAGAAAACGCAGTGTCTGCACGTCGGCGTGGCCGTAGCGGCGATAGCCGGCGTCGCTCCGCTCGGCCGAGCGGATCAGTCCGATGCTCTCGTAGTAGCGGATCATCTTGGCCGACACGCCGGACGCCGCGGAGGCTTCGCCGATGTTCATGCGCCCGTTTCCGGCCGCCAGCGCCGCAACAGCAGCGCGCTCCCCACCACGCTGACGCTGGAGAACGCCATCGCCGCACCCGCCACGACCGGACTGAGCAGGCCAGCGGCGGCCAACGGGATGCCGACGACGTTGTAGGCGACAGCCCAGAACAAACCCTGGCGGATGCGCC
>CAXTUK010000374.1:0-2621 GCA_964247395.1 uncultured Acetobacteraceae bacterium | reverse complement strand
CCGCGCGCCCGGTCGCCGTGTCGCGCACGGCAGCGTCGCACCACTCGTCCGGCGCCGAGGCGCGCATCGATCTCGCGCGCGACGTCGACGTGATCCTGATGCGGCAGGACCCGCCCTTCGACATGGCCTACATCACCGCGACCCACATGCTCGAGCACGTCCATCCGGCCACACTGGTGGTCAACGACCCGCGCTCGGTGCGCGAGGCGCCGGAGAAGATCCTCGTCACCCACTTCCCGGACCTGATGCCGCCCACCCTGGTGACGTGGGAACTGCAGGCGATCCGCGATTTCCGCGCCGAGCACCGCGACATCATCGTCAAGCCGCTGTTCGGCAACGGCGGCGCCGGCGTGTTCCGCATCCGCGAGGACGACGAGAACCTCGCCGCCCTGCTCGAGCTGCATTTCGCCCGCTCGCGCGAGCCGCTGATGATCCAGCGCTACGAACCGGCGGTGCGGCGGGGCGACAAGCGGATCATCCTGGTCGAGGGCGAGGCGGTCGGCGCCATCAACCGGGTCCCGGCGAGCGGCGAGACCCGCTCGAACATGCATGTGGGCGGCCGGGCCGCGCGCGTGTCGCTGACCGCGCGCGACCGGGAGATCGTCGCCGCCATCGGGCCTCGGCTGAGGGCCGACGGCCTGGTCTTCGTCGGCATCGACGTGATCGGCGACTGGCTCACCGAGATCAACGTCACCAGCCCGACCGGATTGCAGGAGGTCGACCGCTTCGACGGGGTCAACACCGCGGCGCTGGTCTGGGACGCGATCGAGGCGAGGCGCGCGGCCTGCTGAAGATCCCAGGCCTACTGGAGATCGCGATCCGGTGCGTCGGCGACGATGCCGGGCGTCGCGAGATCGATCCCCCGGGCCGGCGCCTCGGCGACCTCGAGCGTGACCGAGTGCCGGCGGCCGAACGGGCGCAAGCGGCGGGGCGCCGGGCCGGCGTCGATCATCGGCGCGTCCGAGCTCGCCGCCACCATCGTCCCGTCGTCCGGACGCGGATAGATGAAGCCATAGGTCGGGTAGATGCTGCCGTAGGTCTCGCCGTGGCCGAGCGCCACCCGCACCGCGCTCCAGTCGTTGTCCGGCGAGACGTCGATCACGCTGATGTCGCGCGCGACGCCGCGGCTGTTCCAGTGCGACTGATCGATCCGCACCATCCGGCTGTTGACCACGTCGGCGACGACGGCGACGTGGCCGAGGCGCATCCGGGCGTTGGCGCGGAAATTCAGCACGCTGCCGATCTCCGGCGCGTCGCCGCGCGCATAGCGGCCGGCGGCGTTGTCCCACCAGTTCGCCGCGTTGCCGGGCAGGTCGACGCCGCTGTCGGCGCGCGCGAAGGCGACGCACTGGATCACGTGACCCGCGTTCGATGCGGTGCGATGATGATCACGATGGTGATGGTTTCGGTGCGACCTGGCGTCCGCCGCCGATGGCAGCCCGATGCCGCTCGCGGCAAGGCAGGAGACGACGAGGAATGCCTGCCCGATGCCGATCCTGGTCATTCCGCCCCCGTCTCATCACTGCCTTGTGATGAAACGGTCTGCAACCTTCCGTCATTTCCGGCAATCGGCAACGTGAGAATGACGGCTCAAGTGCGCTGATTTGCTGGTTTCTCTTGTCTCAGCACGCCGTGTTTTAGGACTTCCCTCCCAACCGTCGTTATTTCGTGCTGATCAGCATGATCTCGACCAGCAGGGCGGGGTCGGCGAGCTCCGCCTGCACGCAGGCACGCGCCGGCGCCAGGCCTTCGGGGAGCCAGTCCTGCCAGACGGCGTTCATCGCCTCGCGATCGCCGATCCGCTTGAGCCAGATCTGCGCCTGCAGCAGCCGCGTCCGGTCGGTGCCGTGCTCCTCGAGCAGCGCATCGGCCTGGGCCAGGACGTCGCGGGTCTGCGCGGCGATGTCGCCCGCCGCGTCGCGCGGGATGATGCCGGCGGTGAAGATGAAGCCGTGATACTCGACCGCCCTCGAGAGGATCGGGCTGGGCTCGGTCCGGACGATTCGGCTCATGCTGGTTCTCCTCGAGGTTCGTCGCTCAATATCTGGGCCTCGGCCCGGGCCCGGCGCCGCCTTCGCCGGCGATGCTGCTGGTCCGGCGGCTGATGCAATCGTCGACGGCCACGTCGTGCGCGTACTGGTCGCTCAGGCCGGTGCTCGGCAGCGAGATCGTGCCGTTGCCGGAGAACGGCGTGGTGGACTGGTCGTCGCCTTCGGACAGCAGCGCGCGATGCTGCTCGTCGTAGGCCTGGTTGGCCTGGGCGCGACACGCATCCTCGGTCGAGAGCTCGGCCTGGCTCTTCGGACCGCCGAAGCTGCAGGCCGCCAGGGCGAGCGAGCAGCAGCCGGCCGCCAGCCGGCCCAGTCCATTGGGCGTCATCGCGTCATCGCGTCCTCATCCCACGCCGAGAGTGGCGCGCAGACCGGTTTCGTCGAGGAGGCCGTCCGCCGTCAACGGCAGCCGGCCGGCCGCCTCCAGCAGCGCCGGGTGCAGCTCCGCCCCGTCCGGCCGCAGCGCACAGAACGCTTCGGTCCAGCGGGCGCGCGCGATCAGCTCGACCAGGCCCAGCAGGCGAAGGCAGAGCGACAGGCCGGCCCTGGTGGCGAGACCCTGCCTTCGGT
>CAXTUK010000373.1:0-2647 GCA_964247395.1 uncultured Acetobacteraceae bacterium | reverse complement strand
GGCGCCGGGAGGCGGGGGCGCGAGCGAGAGCGGCCCGGATCCACCGAGAGGCGCCTGCTGGACCGGCGCCTCGACGGCGCTCCCCGATACGAGCCAGTCATGCAGCGAATGCCGCACCTGGTATTCGAACTCGACGTTCATGTCGGCCATCGCCTGCCGCGTGAGGTCGTAGAGCGCCGCCGGTGACGCGTCGTCGTTCCTGGCCGTCCGGGTGACGTGCGCTTCGGAGAACGCGGCGCGCGCCGCGTCGGCGCTGGCGATGTCGAGATGGGCGGACAGGCGCTCCGTCAACGCCCCTCCCTCGCCGCGGGTGATCGAGGCCTCGGTGATGGTGAAGGTCGCGGTTCCCGAAGGGCCGGCCGCCACCAATCGGTCGTGCGCCATGCGCTCGAGCGCCGCCTCGGGCGGCTCAGGGCTCCTGTCGGCGAGATCGCCGTCCGGAGCGCTGGCCTGGTTGTCGACCTCGACGGTCGCGATGTTGAGCCGGATCGGCGTCAGGTAGTCGTAATGCAGCGGCGCGAAGTCCGCCTGGGGCGCCTCCTCCGAGCAGGCGGACAACCAGGCGGCGAGACATCCCGATGCGAGAAGCGCGCGGGCGACCACGGCTGGTCCGGACGCGAAGTGCCGCTTCTGACGCATGAGGTGCCCTGTCCATCGTGTCGCAAGACTTGGAAAAACCTGCCGCCGCTCGGCGCCATGGTCAATCACGGGGGTCAATCGCCGTCTGCCTCGACCGCGACGCCGCGTATGCTGTCGCGCGGGAAGCGGAAATCGTGATTGCAGAATTCACACGTCATGACGATGTCGCCGTCGACGCTCATATGGTCGAGATCGTCGGTGCCGAACCCCTCCAGGATCGACGACAGCCGCGCGCGATTGCATCGGCAGCCATAGGCCAGGGCCCGCGGCCGGTCCGCCGCCACACCCTCGACGTGGAACAGCCGATACAGCAGATCCTCCGGCGGCAGCCGGTCGTCGAGCAGCTCATCGTCGCTCACGGTCGCCGCCAGCGTCGTCGCGGTCCGCCACGCCTCGGTCGGATCGTCGGCCGCGAGCGCGTCGTCGTGGCCGCCCTCGCTCGCCACGCGCTCCAGCACCAGCGCCGCCGCCCGCCAGCCCGCCTCGGTCCGGCGGCAGGCCAGTCGCAACCGGCAATCGAGCTGCTCGCTGGTGCGGAAATAGTGCAGCGCCATCTCCGACAGGCTCTCGCCCTCGATGGCGACGATCCCCTGGTGGCGTTCCGTCTCCGCCCCCTGGTCGACGGTGAAGGCGAGATAGCCGTCCCCGAGCAGCGCCCGCGCCGAGGGCTCGTCCTGCTCCAGCGACGCGAGCCTGTCGTTGTCGGCGCGCGCGTAGCCGCGCAGCGCCCCGGCCTCCGTGCAGTCGGCCAGCAGCATTCGCACCGGGCCGTCGCCCTTGGCCTGCAGGCTGAACGAGCCGCGGAACTTCAGCGCCGCCGACAGCCCGGCGGCCAGCGCCAGCGCCTCCCCCGACAGCCGGGTGACCGCCGGGTGGTTCTCGTGACGCGACAGCAGCGCCTCTGCCAGTGGGCCGAGCCGTATTACCCGTCCCCTGACCGGACGGCCGGGAAGCCGGAACGGGGTGACGCCGCGGGCGACGACGATATCGGGCACGTTCGGGCGGGACAGGTCCAGGAAATCGGGCGTCTCTGGCATCGGCCGAAGATGGGGCCGCTCCGCCGCCCGATCAATTCGCGACCGGCCGCCTCGCCAGGGTGCGTCCGGCGAGCAGGCTGTTGGCCGCGATCACGATCGCGACCGCGCTTCCATGGACAGCGACGTCGAGCGCCGCCGCGTCGAACGGGTGGAACAGGTTGAGCAGCGTCGCCACCAGCGACGCGCTGGCGAGCCCGGCGAGGCATGCCGTGATATTCGGCCGCACCGAATAGCCGCGCCTCAGCATCACCAGCAGCAGGACCGACAACGGCAGCGACAGGCCCACGATGAACAGCACGCAGCCGCGTGGCCCGAGCAGCCATGGCGCCGATGCCGGCTCTGCCCAGCTCCGCAGGCAGCCCAGCCCGCTCGCCCCGAGCCAGAGCAACGTGCCCGGCAGCGGCAGCCACGCCCAGCCACGGCCACGGTCCGGCAGGCTGGTCTGGAATGCGGCGACCGACGCCAGCACGCCGGTGGCGAGCGCACCGGCCGCGGCCAGCCACATGTCGGGCACCGTCGCGAAGCGGTGACGCATCATCGCCAGATCCGAGAACCGCGCCACCACGATTGCGAGGAGGATGAAGGCGCCGAGATAGGCCGCCGCGCGCACCCAAGGCGGCTTCAGTCTCGACGCCGGCGTCAGATCG
Organism: uncultured Acetobacteraceae bacterium; assembly: GCA_964247395.1. Taxonomy (GTDB): domain Bacteria; phylum Pseudomonadota; class Alphaproteobacteria; order Acetobacterales; family Acetobacteraceae; genus CAXTPV01. The sequence continues at coordinate 324 of CAXTUK010000373.1, read as the reverse complement.
GCCGACAGCGACCGGATCAGCGCCTCGTGGACGCCAGACGCGCCCCGCTCACTCATTCGTCCACCCTCCGAGACGCGCCCGCATCGACACGACCGCCCGATGCAGGTTGACCTTCAAGGCCACCTTGCTTCGGCCGGTCAGCCTCGCGGTTTCGTCGAGCGACATCTCCGCCAGCGCCAGATGCTCGACCGCTTGCCGCTGTGCGGGCGGCAGCCCGCCCACCATCGCCCGCACGCGTTCGGCGACCTCCCTCGCGTCGAGCGCGGCGTCGGGCGAGGGCGCCCGGTCGGGCGCCAGCTCGATCGCGAGCGGCGCGTGCACCTC
>CAXTUK010000372.1:0-2672 GCA_964247395.1 uncultured Acetobacteraceae bacterium | reverse complement strand
GCTCACCCGATCCCGCCGCCGCCGGAGATGGTCTGGCCGCCGTCGACCACGATCGTCTGGCCGGTGGTGAACCGCCCCGCCGCGGAGGCCAGGAACACCGCCGCGCCGGCGATCTCGTCCGGCTCGCCGATACGGCGTAGCGGCGTCGTAGCGGTGGCCATCCGCAGCGTCTCAGGGTTTTCCCACAGCGCCTTGGCGAAGTCAGTGCGGATCAAGCCTGGCGCAATGCAGTTCACCCGCACGTTGTGGCGGCCGTACTCCTCAGCGTAGTTCCGGGCCAACTGCATGTCGGCGGCCTTGGAGACGTTGTAGGCCCCGATCACGCTCGAAGCCTTCAGGCCGCCGATCGAAGAGACGATGACGATGGCGCCGTCTTTTCGCTCGATCATCTGCGGCGCGACCAACTGGACCAACCAGTGGTTGGATAAAATGTTGTTGTCCAGGATCTTGCGGAACTGCTCATCGCTTATCCCCGCCATCGGACCGTAATAGGGATTGCTGGCGGCGTTGCAGACCAGGATGTCGATCGCGCCGAGCTTCGCGTTCGTCTGCGCCACCAGATCGGTCAGCGCCGCCTTTGAGGAGATGCTGGCGGCGATGGCCACGGCGCGCCCGGCATAGTCCGCATTGATCTCGTCGGCGACGATCTGGCAGGCGTCCTGCTTACGTGATGATATCACCACCTTGGCGCCCTGCTCTGCGAGGCGATGGGCGATGGCCTTGCCGATGCCGCGGGAGGAGCCGGTGACCACGGCGACTTTACCGGTCAGGTCGAAAAGGGACATCAGTGCTCCTTACCCGCCGGCGGCGCGGCGCAGCTTGGCCATGCCGCCGAGCCAACGGTCGTAGTTCTGAACTTTGTTCAGCATGTATTGCGCCACCTGGGGATGGGGAAGGATCAGGAACTGTTCGCTCTCCAAACCGCGAACCACGCTGTCGGCCACCGCCTCGGGCGAGAGCAGGCCGTCGAGGAGCGCGGGAGTTTTGGGATCGGCCCCGCGCGTCATGGCGGTATCCACGCCTTGGGGACACAGGGCCGAGACCTTGATGCCCTCGTCCCTATGCGCAATGGCTAAATGCTCGCAGAAGCCGAGCGCCGCATGTTTGGTGGTCGCATAAGTGGCGCTACCGATCTGGCTGAGCAGGCCCGCCGCCGAGACGGTGGCCAGGAAGTAGCCTTCGCCCCGCGGCCGCCAGAAGGGCAGCACGGCGCGCGCGGCGTTGACGTGACCCATGACGTTCACCGCCCACGACCGCGCCCAACTCTCATCTGACGAGGAGCCGGCGTCGCGGAAATCCGGGTCGCGGTCGAATATGCCTGCGTTGGAGGCGTAGAGCGCTACAGGCCCGACATCGGCCTCAACCCGGTCCACCATGGCCCGAACCTCATCGACCTGAGAGACGTCGCAGGCGAAGGCCAAGCCACCGACCCGCTCTGCCGTGTCCGCCGCGCCTTCCGCGTTCAAGTCCGCCGCGATAACTCTGGCGGCGCCCTCTGCGTGGAAGCGCTCGGCCAGGGCGCGCCCGATGCCCTGGGCGGCCCCGGTGACGATGACGATCTTGCCGTTCAGCTGCATCGCACGTCCCTCAGGCCCCCGCCCGCACCGCAAAGCTCCAGGCGGTTTCGGCCAGGCGGGGTGCGCGGGCCGCCATCTCCGCGGCGCGGGGGCTGGCGGCGGTGCCGTCGCGCACCCGCCCGGCGATGCCCTGCAGGATGCCGACCAGGCGAAACAGGTTGTAGGCGAAATACCAGTCGAGCGCCGGCAGCCCGTCGCGCCCGGTCAGCCGGCAATACAGCGCCACCGCCGCCTCGCGCTCCGGTATGCCGAGTGCCGCGAGGTCGAGCCCGGCGAGGCCGCTGCGGCCATCCGCCGGCAGCACCCACTGCATCAGCATGTAGCTGAAATCCGCCAGCGGATCGCCGAGCGTCGACAGCTCCCAGTCCAGCACCGCGGCGACGCGCGGCGGCTCGCCCGAGGCGGGCGCGAAGACGAGGTTGTCGATCCGGTAGTCGCCATGCACGATCGAGACCCGCGCCTGCTCCGGCACGGTGCGCGGCAGCCAGGCCATCAGCCGCTCCGCCGCCTCGATGCGGTCGGTCTCGGAGGCGCGATACTGCCGCGTCCAGCGCTCGACCTGGCGGGCGAAGTAGTTGCCCGGCCGGCCATACTCGGCAAGCCCGATCGCGACGTGATCGACCTGGTGCAGGCGCGCCAGCGTCGTGATCATCGAGACGTAGGCGGCCTGCCGCTCGGCCGGGCTGAACCCGGGCAGCGTGCCGTCCCAGTGGATCGGCCCGGGCACCGCCTGCATGACGTAGAACACCGCGCCGATCACCGAGAGGTCCTCGCACAGCGCGTAGGCCCGCGGCACCGGGTAATCGATGGTGTTGAGGGCGGCGATCAGCCGGAACTCGCGGTCCACCGCATGCGCCGAGGGCAGCAGCGTGCCCGACGGCTTGCGCCGCAGCACGTAGTGCCGGCCCGGTGTCTCGAGCCGGTAGGTCGGGTTGGACTGGCCGCCGCGGAACTGCATCACCTCGAGCGGCCCGGCATAGTCGGGGATGTTGGCGTGGAGCCAGCGGTCGAGCGCCGCCTCGTCGATCCGCTGGCGCGGGTCGACCGGCTTCACGCCGGTGAAGGTGGCGCTCACGTCAGCAAGCAAGGCGAGGG
>CAXTUK010000371.1:1572-2692 GCA_964247395.1 uncultured Acetobacteraceae bacterium | reverse complement strand
GGCGGTCAGTCGGGCTCCAGCGCCTTGCAGGCGACCTTGTCGCAGACGCTGATCCCGAGATGCTCGGTCAGGCCGCCCTGCAGTTCGAGCGTCGCCGCGGCGGCGCCGTTGCTGGAGATGATGGCGAGACTGCGCGGCACGGTGTTCTCGGCGATCGAGGCGATCGCGCCGTCCGCTCCGATGAACACCATGTCGAGCGGCACGAGCGTGTTCTCCATCCACATCTGGCTGGCCTGCGGCCGTGGCCAGACGAACAGCATCCCGCCGTTCGCGGCGACCGCGGTGCGGAACATCAGGCCGACCTGCTGCTCGCGCGGCGTGCGGGCGATCTCGACCGAGAACCGGTGACTTCTGCCATCGGCGGAGGTGATGGTCAGCGTCCGCGTGGGCAATGGCGGCTGCGCCGCGGTCGGCTCGGCGCCGGTGTCCTGGGCTCGCGCCGTCGCCAGCCAGAGGCTCCCGACGGCGAAGATGCCGAGCCCGCGCCTGCCGATCATCCTGTTCATGCCGCTTGATCCTCCAGGGTTCGTCGCGCGAGATCGGACACCTCGTCGCGGACCGGACCTTCACGCGGCGCATCGCGCAAGGTTCGCAGCATCGTCGGGCCCGGCGGCCGACGCGCGGCCAGGTGCCAGTCGAGACGTGCAAGCACCTCGGACGCCGCCCCGGGCAATTCGTCGGGCGGCTCCTGCCCGCTCAGCACGCCCCAGACGCCAGCCCAGGTCCGCGCCACCGCCCAGGGATTGTAGCCGCCGCCGCCGAGAACGACGAGCGGCACCCCGAAGGCGGCCAGACGCCGGCAGACGTCGAAATGCGCGTTGTTCGAGAGCGCCAGGCGCGACTGCGGATCCTCCTCCAGCGCATCCGCCCCGCATTGCAGCATCAACGCCTGCGGCGCGGTGGCGTCGATCAGCGGCATCACCGCCGCGTCCATCAGCCAGCGCATCTCGGTGTCGTTGAGGCCCGGGGGCACCGGGAGGTTGCGCACCGCACCGCCCGCCCGGTCCTCGGCCCGACCGGTGCGCGGCCACCGGTCGCGTTCATGGATGCTGATCGTCAGCACGCGCGGATCGGCCCGGAAGGCGATCTCGACGCCGTCGCCCTGGTGCGCGTGGATGTG
>CAXTUK010000371.1:0-1562 GCA_964247395.1 uncultured Acetobacteraceae bacterium | reverse complement strand
CGCCTGGGGGCGCGTCTAGGTCGAGATCGCCGATCCGCCGCCGACCGGCGTCCAGCCACGACGACAGCCCGAGCACCGCATCATTGAGGTAGCAGAAACCCGAGGCGCGGTCGCGTCGGGCGTGGTGGGTGCCGCCGCCGGGATGATGCACGGCGACCCGCCGGTCGAGCGCCAGGCGGCAGGCGAGCAGGGTGCCGCCGACGGCGGTCATCGGGCGCGAATAGACGTCCGGGTAGATCCCGTTGCCCTCGACGCCGAGCCGGAACCGGCGCGCCTCCTCCTCGGTGACCGCCCCGTCGCGCTCGGCGCGCGCGAGGCAGGCGAGATAGTCGGGGTCGTGGAAGCGGAGCGCGTCCGCCGGCTCGGCCATCCGGGAGACGACGGTGTTCCCGGGCGTGAGCCAGCCCAGCGCGCGCGCGAGATCGACGCAGGCCGAAACCCGCGAGATCGCCAGCGGATGCGGCGCCTTGTGGGTGGGCCTGCGAAAGATGTCGTTCTCGACGAAGATCGAGGCGGACGCCTCCAACGCCTAGGCGCCGTTCCCGAGGAACCGATTGCGTCGGCGCTCCTCGCCGATGCTCGACCCCGGACCGTGGCCGCACACGAACCGCACATCGTCGCCCAGCGGCAGCAGCTTGCCGCGAATGCCGGCGATCAGCGCGTCGTGATCGCCGTAGGGGAAGTCGGTCCGGCCGACCGATCCGCCGAACAGCGTGTCGCCGACCTGGGCGAAACGCGCCGAATGCGCGACGAACACGATGTGGCCGGGCGTGTGCCCGGGCACGTGCAGGATGTCGAACCGGTGGGCGCCGATCGCGATCGTGTCGCCTTCACGGAGGAACCGCTCGGGCGTCACCCGTCTGGTCTCGAAGTTCCAGCGCCTGCCGTCCTCCTCGAGGGTGTCGAGCAGGAACGCGTCGCGCGGGTCCGGCCCCTCGACCGGAGCTCCCAGCGTGTCGTGCAGCTCGGCGGCGCCTCCCGCGTGATCGAGATGGCCGTGCGTCAGCAGGATGCGTTCGACCTTCAGCCCGAGTGCCGCCACCCGGGCGGCGATCGCCGGCGCGTCGCCGCCGGGATCGATCACCGCGGCCGCGAGCCCTTCGGTGTCCCACATCAGCGTGCAGTTCTGCTGCAAGGGTGTGACGGGGATGATCTCGACACGCAACTGGCCCATTTGCTGGTTCCTCTCAGGGTCGACGACTCTCATATCCGATCGTGCGAGACATCGTTGAACGCCAGGCAAGGGGGAAAGTGGATGGAGCTATCGGGTGAGCGGCGCCTGCCGGCGGCGCGCCACGTCATCTGGAGCGCGCTGTCGGATCCGGCCACGCTGGCCGACAGCCTGCCGCCCGAGGTGACGGTGGCCAGCCGCGGCGACGACGCCTACGAGGTGGCGGCGGCCGGCGAGACGAGCCTGCGGACCGACGCCCGACCGGAGGCCGGCAGCGGCCCCGCCCAGGCGGTGCTGCATCTGACGGCGCCCGACGGCGGGTTCGGCGGCCGGGCCGAGATCACGATGGCGGAGGACGGCGTGTTCACCCGCCTGCTGTGGCGGGTCGTCG
>CAXTUK010000370.1:0-2709 GCA_964247395.1 uncultured Acetobacteraceae bacterium | reverse complement strand
GCCCGGCGCCCGCTCCGGTGCCGCCCTCGAGCACGCGCTCGCCCGACCGCGCCGGCACCAGCGCGGCGAGCAGCACCGGCTCGATCCCGGTCCGATGACCGCCCGTTCGCTGCCTGTACGACAGGCGCCCGCCGAGCAGGGCGCCTTCGGTCGTCTCCGCCGTTTCGCTCATCCGGACCTCGCCTTGACCCCTTTTCGGCCCAGCCGATATATCCCGCCAACCTGCCTGGCCCCGGCCGCGATGGGAGTAATCATGTGGACGCCGGCCTGATGCCACGTGCGGAACTGGCTCGCGCCCCGTCACCCCAGCTCGACGCGCTGGCCGCGCTCACCGCCCTCGTCCAGCCCGATCTCGAGGCGTGCAACCGGGCGATCGTCGAGCGGATGGCGAGCCCTGTCGCGCTCATCCCCCAGCTCGCGGCCCACATCGTCGCCGCCGGCGGCAAGCGCCTCCGTCCGGTCCTCACCCTCGCCGCCGCCCGCCTCTGCGGCTATCCGGCCTACCCGGAGGGCGTGCGCCATGTCGGGCTCGCCGCCTGCGTCGAGTTCATCCACACCGCCACCCTGCTGCACGACGACGTCGTCGACGAGAGCGGGCTGCGCCGCGGGCTGGCCAGCGCCAACGCCGTGTTCGGCAACAAGGCCTCGGTGCTGGTGGGCGACTTCCTGTTCGCCCGCTCGTTCCAGCTCATGACCGACGACGGCAGCCTGCGCGTGCTCGACATCCTGTCCTCGGCCTCCGCCACCATCGCCGAGGGCGAGGTCCTGCAGATGGTCACCCAGAACGACCTCTCGACCCCCGAGGACCGCTATCTCGAGGTGATCCACGGCAAGACCGCGGCGCTGTTCTCCGCCGCCTGCCGCATCGGCGCCGTCATCGCCGGCCGGCCTGACCGGGAAGAGGCGGCGCTGGACGCCTACGGCACCAATCTCGGCATGGCCTTCCAGCTCGCCGACGACGCGCTCGACTACGCCGCCGACCAATCGGCCCTCGGCAAGACCGTCGGCGACGATTTCCGCGAAGGCAAGATCACCCTTCCGGTCCTCGCCGCCTACGCCGCCGGCGACGAGCCCGAACGCGAGTTCTGGCGCCGCACCATCGAGCGCAGCGAGCAGACCGACGGCGACCTCGACGAGGCGCTCGCGCTGATCGAGCGCCGCCGCGCCATCGCCGCCACGCTTGCACGCGCCGCCCGCTTCGCCGCCTCCGCCAAGGATGCCTTGTCGATCTTCCCCGCCAGCCAGACTCGCGGCGCCGTGGTCGCGGCCGCCCACTACACCGTCAGCCGAGGGCATTGAAGCTTCACCCCGCGTGGGTGACGCCCGGCGTGTATTCAAAGCCGAGCCCGGCCTCGTGCCCCTTCTCGAACATGTCGCGCAGCACGCCCCGGCGTCCGACCGGGTTCGCGTGCGCAGCGCGAGCCCCAGCGTCGCCAGCTCGGCGTCGACCACATCGGACTTGCCGACCACGAGGTCGCGGCCCGACGCGCTTTGAAGGGTCGCCTGGCGCGCCTCGCGCAGCGTCTCGAGCTTGGCGATGATGCCGCGGGAAAGACCGATCTGAAACGAGTTGGTCGCGCTCCGGCGCGTCCCCGTCGGCGTTGCGGCATACGTCTCTCCTGCCCGGAACGCTTCCGTCCCGGTCTCGAATGCCTGTTCGACGAGATCGTACAGATGCCGTGCCGCCACGACATCCGCCGCAGGCCGAAGAACACGTAGCGCAGCATGCCCGCTCCGGTCTTCTCGCCCCAGGCGCGGCAATCGAAGAAGGAGCCGATGGCGGGCACGCACTCGTCGAGCGGACCGGCCCGCTTGCGGCCGGTCTCGACCGGTGCGCCCTCGTAGGTCTGGCGCCTCAGGTCGAGCTCGCTCAGGCTGAGGCCGTAGCAGTCCAGCAGTTCCGCCGCCTTCGAGGCCGCCGAGAGCGCCTCCTGCTCGGTGCAGCCCTGCGCCATCGTCTTCGAACGCAGGGCCTGGATCCGGCCGATCAGCCGGTCGATGTCGGCGTCCCTGTGCCCGGTCGGCGCTGCGCCAAGCGTGTGCCGCGCCTCCTGGAACATCTCCCGTGCGCCGGGTGGAATCTCGCCGTTCGCGATGGCCGCACCAACAGCGCCTTCTATCGAGTCGAGCCGCAACGTGCCCGACCCGGCGGTGGCGCGATGGTGCACCGTCTCCAGCTGCAGGATCGTGATCGCCGCGTAGGCCTCGGACAATGCGGCACGCCCGCTTCCGCGCAGGGCGGCCGATGAAGCGAGGACACCCAGGATGTTGCCGACATCGCTGGACATCCGGACGAACTGGATGTCCTCGGGATCGCGCGTCGCTCCCGGCCCGGACCATTCCATCGCGATCAGATCGAGTTCGCCCAGCTCGTCGGCCGGCTCATCATCCTCGTCTCATGCGTCCATGCCCGGCATCTCGAGCGTGCCTTGGCGCCGCTCACCGACGGCGTGAACAGGGCGAGGTTGGTCGCCATCCACAGGCCCGCCGGCAGGAACGTCGCATCGCCGGGACGCGCCGCGCCATCGACCGGGAGCAGACTCCGGAGGATGTCTGCAATCCTGGAAGGCGCGATGCAGCCGGTCGCCTCCAGCAGCAGGACACGGCTCTCATACCAGCCGCCGCTGACTCTGACTTTAGGGATTCTCTTGGAGATCGGAAGCTGATTCGCTTGCGAGGCGGCGCTTCGCCGCGTGGCGAGCGAGGCAT
>CAXTUK010000369.1:0-2722 GCA_964247395.1 uncultured Acetobacteraceae bacterium | reverse complement strand
GTCCACACCAATTCGGCCGCCGCCACCATCACCCGCCTGCGCGACATGGGCCTCGAGGACTACCTGCTCACCGCCGTGCTGCGCGGCGTGCTGGCCCAGCGCCTGGTGCGCCGCCTCTGCAAGCAGTGCCGCCGCTCCGAACCCGCGCCCCCCGACCTCGTCGCGCGCTTCGACCTCGCCCCGCGCGCCGCGCGGCTCGGCCTGCCGGCGCATGTCGAGCTGTGGCATCCGGTCGGCTGCCCGCACTGCCGCCAGACCGGCTTCTCCGGCCGCCAGGCGATCGCCGAGTACCTGGTGCCCGACGAGGAGCTCGAACGCCTGATCTTCGCCCGCGCCGACCACACCGAGATCGAGCGCGCCGCCGTGACCAACGGCATGCGCACCATGTTCGACGCCGGCCTCGACGCCGCGCTGATCGGCGACACCACCATCGAGGAAGTCGCCCGCTCCATCCGCGCCGCCGAGGCCTGACCCAGGATCGGGGCGCCCGCCCCGGACCCGCCGGGGATTTGCACATTCGCTGCGCAGGCCAGGCGTCCCTGACGGGCGCAGCCAAAAGCTACGTGGCACTGACCCGGCATCGGGAGAGCGCCGAGGTGACCCGGGAGCAGGAGCGCGAGGCGGAGCGTGAGGAACGGGACCGCAAGCTGCGGACGCGCTGAACCGCAAGACGCCCGAGATGCTGGCCTCTCGCGAGAAGCACGACTGGAGGAACTATGTCGGTTCGTCGTCGGCGAGCTCGAGCGGATAGTGACGGGCGAGGTCGTCGATCTCGGCTTGGTTCAGCGGCCTCGGGTCGAGGCCGCGCAGCAGCAGGTGCAGGCGGGCTGTCTCCTCGAGCTCCTCGGTGGCGTGGACCGCGGCCTCCAGCGACCTGCCGGCGACGACCGGGCCGTGGTTGGCGAGCAGCACGGCGGCGTAGCGGGCGGCGAGCGTGCTGATCGCGCCGGCGACGGACGGATCGCCGGGGCGGTGATACGGGACGAGCGCCGTGTTGCCGACGCGCATCAGGTAGTAGGGGGTGAGCGGCGGCAGGACGCGCGTCGGGTCGATGCCGGGGAGCATCGAGACCGCGACCGAATGGGTAGAGTGCAGGTGCACCACGGCGCCGGCGCGCTTGCCGCGACCTTCATAGAGGGCGAGGTGCAGCGGGACCTCCTTGGTCGGCTTGTCGCCGTCGAGCAGCCGGCCGTGCTCGTCCAGGCGCGACAGGGTGGCGGGGTCGAGGAAGCCGAGCGAGTGGTCGGTCGGCGTCGTCAGGAAGCCGCCATCCGGCAGCCGCACGCTGATGTTGCCCGACGAGCCGTGCGTGAGGCCGCGCTCGAAGATCGAGCGGCCGAAGCGGCAGATCGCCTCGCGCAGTTCGCTCTCCATCAGCCCCCTCCGATCCACCAGCGCGATCACGCGTTCGCAACCGCAACGCGCGCGGGACGGGAGAGTGGGCATGGTTGAACGGGTCGCCGTGATCGGGCTCGGCTCGATGGGGCTCGGCCTGGCGTGCTCGCTGCTGCGTGCCGGCTTCTCGGTGCGCGGCTGCGACGTGAGCAAAGCGGCGCGGCGGCGCTTCGTCGAGGCGGCGAGGCGGCGGAGACGCCCGCTTCGGCGGCGCTGGAGGCCGGCACGGTGATCGCGGTGGTGGTCAATGCCGAGCAGACCGAGGCAGTGCTGTTCGGCGAGGCAGGGTGCTCGGAGACGATGGCGAGGAGCGGCGTGTTCGTCTCCTCGGCGACGATGGCGCCCGAACGGGCGAGGGCGCTGGCCGGGCGGCTGGAGGCGACGGGACGGCATTTGCTCGACGCATCGATGAGCGGCGGGGTCAAGGGCTCGATCTGCGCCGCGTGTTCGAGGTGATCGCAGGGGCGGCGCTGCAGCAATTCATCGCCACCGCGGCGGCCGGCATGCAGGACGACGACGATGCGTCGGTGGTGCGGCTCTACGCGCGCATCGCGGCGATCAAATTGCCGGAAGGGGATGCGTGATGGGCGCTCTGATGCTGGGCTGCATCGCGGACGACTACACGGGGGCGTCGGATCTGGCGAACACGCTGTCGCGTCAGGGTTTGGCGACGGTGCAGACGATCGGGGTTCCGGCCGGCGACGTGGCGCTGCCGGAGGCCGACGCGATCGTGGTGGCGTTGAAGAGCCGCTCGATCGAGCCCGGGCGGGCGGTCTCTCTGTCGCGGGCGGCGGACGCGTTCCTGCGCGGGCTGGGTGCGGCGCACATCCTGTTCAAGATCTGCTCGACGTTCGACAGCACGGAGCGGGGGAATATCGGGCCGGTGATGGACGCGCTGCGCGCCGATCTGGGATCCGGGCCGGTGCTGGTGACGCCGGCGTTTCCCCAGACGGGACGGACGGTGTTCCAGGGACATCTGTTCGTGGGGTCGGTGCTGCTGGCGGAAAGTCCGATGAGGGATCATCCGCTCAATCCGATGCGGGAATCCAATCTCGTGCGGGTGCTGGGGCGGCAGAGCGCGCATCGGGTCGGGCTGGTGTCGCACCCGACGGTGCGGCGCGGGGCGGAGGCGATAAGGCGGGCGGTCGATGAGGCGGGCGAGGTCGGGGCGCTGATCGCGGATGCGGTCGATGACGACGAACTCGAGCCGCTCGGGACGGCGGCACTGGAGGCGGGCCTGTCGGTGGGGGCGTCGGGGCTCGGGCGGGGGCTTGCGCGGGCGCTGGTGCGGGCGCGGGCGCGGGTGTGGCTTCGGGTGGGGTTGGGG
>CAXTUK010000368.1:0-2731 GCA_964247395.1 uncultured Acetobacteraceae bacterium | reverse complement strand
CTGTTCGCCGAGGCGTGGAACTGGAGCCTGGTGGAGATCGAGGGCGCTCGCGTCGCCTCGAGCCGGGCGGCCTGAGAGCGGTCTGGTCGCCTCGCGGGTGCGTGATATAAGCGCCGGTCCGTTGGATGACCGCCGCATGAAGCCGAATTCGACCCGTTCCTGCTGTCTCGCCCTCACCCTGGCCTCGATGTTGTCGGGATGCGGCGCGCTGAATCCGATCAATCCGTTCAGTGGGCCGAGCAAGCAGGCGGTCAGGGCGCCGGATGTGTCGCAGATGTCGGCCGAGGATCTCTACAATTCGGGGGTGGAGAAGCTGCGGGCCGGCGATTACGGGGAAGCGGTGACGCAGTTCGACCTCGTCCAGCAGAACTACCCCTACTCGCCCTGGTCGAGCAACGCGCAGCTGATGGAAGGCTTCGCGAACTACCAGAACGATTCGTATGCGGATGCAATCGCACAGCTCGATCATTACATCTCGCTGCATCCGATGAGCGGCGACGCGGCTTATGCCTACTATCTCCGGGCACTCTGCTTCTACGAGCAGATCGCCGACATCCAGCGCGATCAGCGCGGGACACAACAAGCGATGACGGCGCTGCAGGAGGTGGTCAACCGCTATCCCGACACGCCCTATGCGCGCGATGCGTCGCTGAAGATCGATCTGTGCCGGGACCATCTTGCCGGCAAGGAGATGCTGATTGGACGCTACTACGAACGTCAGCATCTGTATGAAGCGGCGATCAACCGGTATCAGCGCGTCGTGCTCGACTTCCAGACCACCAACCATGTCGCCGAGGCGCTGGAGCGGCTGACAGAGTGCTACCTCAAGCTCGGCCTGATCGACCAGGCCCGTCGCACGGCGTCCGTGCTGGGATACAACTATCCCGGAAGCCAGTGGTATCAGACGGCCTATGCCGATCTGCGCGAGGCGCACGTCGCCACTGCGGGCGCGCCGCCGCGCGGCAAGTCCGGATTCCTCGGCCTGTTCTGAGATCCTGCCAGACCGGCGTCACCAGCCGGCTGATCCGGGGGCGCCCTTGAACGGGCCGCGCAGGTTGGAGGTGACCCAGCCGCCGTAGAAGTCTCCGGGCTGCGGCGTAGCACGCTCGCCGCCGACGAAACAGGCGTCCATCGCCGCGCAGTAGACGGCGATGTGGTCGGCGATGGCAGCGAACGGCCCGGTTGGATCGGGGTAGCTCCAGGCGACGCTCTCCGCAAACTGGCCGCGCGCGCGGACGCTCCAGTAGACCGCGGTGCCCTTCCACTCGCACAGCGACCGGCCAGGCGCGCTCGCCAGCTCGCACCCGGTGAAGCAGGAGCGCGGCAGGTAGTAGGTCGGGGGATGACTGGTCTCGAGCACGCGCCAGGCCTCGGTGGTGGATGCGATCGTCGCCTCGGCGAAGTCGATCCGGACGTCCTGCGCCACCTTCTCCAGCCGGGGTGGACGCGGATAGTCCCAGACGCTCTCGGGCGCAAGCGGCTCGGTCACGTCCCTGATTGGCCGCCGCCGAGGAAGCGTTCGGCGAGGCCGGCGAAGTTCACCGACTGGGCGCTCCCCGACTGGTCGGCCACCTGGGCGCTCCCGTCCGGCGTGGCGGCATTGACCGCGTGCGGCAGCAACTGCGCGAGCACCGACGAGACCGCGCCGGCCGGCAGCCCGTGCGCCTGGGCGAACTGGTCGAGCTGCTGAGGCGGGATGACCTGCTCTATCTCCTGCGGCGAGATCGGCCAGTTCTCGCCGTTGCCGATCCAGGAGCGGACATGGTCGCCGAAGCCGGCCTGCTCGAACTGGCCGAGGAGCCCCTGCACGCCGCCCGAGCTCGACATCACGTCGGCGAGCAGATTGCCCGCGTTCGGGACCTGGGCCTGACCGCCGCCCGATCCGAGTTGGCCGAGCATCTTGCCGAAAAACCCGCTCATGTCCTGGTTCCCTGCCATGCCGCGACGACAGGTTTGCCGTTGATTGCAGGGGGCGCAAGGGCGCGCTTTGCACGGCTGACGCGATGCCGGCATGTTGCGGTCATGCTGACGGCGCTGTCGGTCAGGGATGTAGTGCTGATCGAGCGCCTCGAGATCGAACTCGGGACGGGACTGACGGTGCTGACCGGCGAGACCGGCGCGGGCAAGTCGATCCTGCTCGACAGTCTCGGACTGGCGCTCGGGGAACGGGCCGGACCCGCTCTGATACGCGCCGGCGCGGAGGCTTGCGCCGTCAGCGCGAGCTTCTCGGTCGAGGCGGACCATCCGGTGCGGACTCTCTTGGCCGAGATCGAGGTCGGGTCCGACGATGATGCAATCGTGCTGCGCCGGTCGGTTGCACGTGACGGCCGCTCGCGCGCGTTCGTGAATGATCAGACGGTCGGCGCCGGCCTGCTGAGACGGGTCGGCGCGCTGCTTGTCGAGGTGCAGGGTCAGCACGAGCAGATGGGCTTGGCCGATCCGTCGACGCATCGCGATCTGCTCGACCTGTTCGGTGTCGAGGGCGGGCTGCTGGCGCAGACGCGCGCCCTGCATGGCGCCTGGCGCGATCTGGCCGGCCGGCTCGAGGCGGCCGAGGCGGCGATGGCAAGCGCGGCTCGCGAGGAGGAATGGCTGCGCGAATCGGCCGACGACCTCGCGTTGCTCGATCCGGTTCCGGACGAGGAGGATCGGCTGGCCGCGACGCGGGTCGATCTGCAGCAGGCGGAGCGGCGGGCCGAAGCGGTCGCGGCGGCGCTGGCCGAACTCGCAC
>CAXTUK010000367.1:0-2751 GCA_964247395.1 uncultured Acetobacteraceae bacterium | reverse complement strand
CGCCCCGAACCGTGTCCGGACCGCGTCCGTGCCGGCCACATGGTCCGCATGGTGGTGCGTCAGCAGGATCGTCTCGAGTGTGCCGCCCTCGCGGGCGATCTCGACCTCCACCGCCGCGATCACCGCGCCGGCGTCGGCCGGATCGACGACCGCCAGCGCGCCCGAGCCGCTCCTCAGCAGCCAGGCGTAGTTGTCGGACAGGATGGGAATCAGGCTCGCGCGCATGGTGGCCTATTCTCCGCTCTCTTCCGGTCATGGTATAGCCCGGCCATGACGCCGGATGCGCAAACCGTCTCTTCATTCTACGACGGCCCTTGCGGAACCGCCGTGGCAGGCCTGATCCGCGACCGGCTCGCCTCGCTCTGGCCCGACAGCCGTCACCTGCGCGTCCTGGGTCTCGGCTACGCGGCCCCCTATCTCGGGCTCTGGCGCGATGACGCCGCGATCTGCCTCGATGTCGTGCGCGCCCAGCCGGCGGCGGACAGGCCATCGCCGATGCGCTGCGTCGCCGATGCCGCCCAGCTCCCTTTGGACGACCTCTCCATCGACCGCATCCTGCTCGTGCACGGTCTCGAAGTCGCCGACGAGACGCGCCGCCTGCTGCGCGAGTGCTGGCGCGTGCTGCGCGACGACGGACGCCTGATGGTGGTCACCCCAAACCGCGCCGGCTTCTGGGCGCACGTCGAATCCACCCCCTTCGGCCAAGGCCAGCCCTACACCCAGGGCCAAGTGTCGCGCCTGCTGCAAGCGTCGATGTTCGCCGTCGACCGGCAGGACACCGCCGTCTACCTGCCGCCGGTCGGTGGCGCCGCGGTGCGCAGTTTGGCGCCCCTCTGCGAGCGTCTCGGCCGCCGCCTGACCCCGCGCTTCGCCGGCGTCCTTCTCGCCGAAGCCGTCAAGGACGTCTACGCCGTCATCCCGGGCAGGCCGGTCCAGCGCCGCGTCATTGTGCCGTCCCGCCTGCAGACGGCGCACGCCCGCGCTCTCGAGATGGCCTGAGGCAAGGTCGGTCCTCGATACTGGCAAGCCCTGAATACACCCCGATCCTCCCCGCCCAAGCACACCTTGCCCGAGGCCGACCCCCTTCACCGAAGAGCTCCGCGCGCAGTGGGCGGCGAGCCGTTCAAGGCGTGCGACTAGACCAACGCCTTCCTGCCAACGGATTGCAAAGGCTTGCCTTCGCTGGGATCCAGGGGCAAAGCCCCTGGCCTGATGCGCACGCTCCTTGACTCGATCCGCCTCGTCGTGGCGCCCCCGCACGAGGCCGCCACCCCGTTCCTGACGATCGCTGCGATCGCGCTGCTCGCCGGCCTGGTCTTCCACCAGGCATGGGTCGCCGTCGTCGGCGCCGTCTTCGCTCTGTTCTGCCTCTACTTCTTTCGCGATCCGGAGCGCGTGCCCTCCCCGATCGAGCGCAGTCTGGTCGCCCCCGCCGACGGCACCGTGACGTCGGTCGGACCCGCCGTTCCCCCCGAGGAGCTCGGCATGGGCCAGACGCCGCTCATGCGCGTCGCGACCTTCCTCTCCGTGCTGGATGTCCACGTCAACCGCATGCCCGCCTCCGGCACCGTCGTCCGCGTCGCCCGCCGTCCGGGGAAATTCCTCAATGCCAGCCTCGATAAGGCCTCCGACGAGAACGAGCGCGTCGCACTCCGCGTCCGCCTCGATGAGGGGGTCGAGATCGCGGTGATCCAGATCGCCGGCCTGATCGCGCGCCGCATCCTGTGCGACGCCTTCGAGGGCCAGCATGTCGAGCGCGGCGCGCGCTTCGGCATCATCCGCTTCGGCAGCCGAACTGACCTCTATCTGCCCGAGGGCGCCGTCCCGCTGGTCGCGGTCGGACAGACCATGGTCGGCGGCGAGACCGCCATGGCTCGCCTGCCATGACGCCGGACCCGCAAGCCGGCCGCCGGCGACGGCGGCGCCTTGGACTGCGCCGCCGTCGCCAGCGACGCCCTCGCTTCGCCGGCCAGTCGTTCAACCGGCTGGTGCCCAACCTGCTGACCATGCTCGGCCTGTGCGCGGGCCTGACCAGCATGCGCTTCGCCATCGACGGCCATTTCGCGGTCGCCGTGCTGGCCCTGGTGTTCGCCGCCGCCATCGACGGCATCGACGGCCGCATCGCCCGCATGCTGCGCGCGAGCTCGCGCTTCGGCGCCGAGTTTGACAGCCTGTCGGATTTCCTCTGCTTCGGCGTCGCCCCCCCGTTCATCCTCTATCTCTGGGCAATGAACGGCGCCGGCCGCCTCGCCTTCCTGCCCAGCCTGATGTTCGCGGTCTGCATGGCGCTCCGCCTCGCCCGCTTCAACGCTGCGCTGAACGTCGGCAACCCTCCCGCCTACGCCTACAATTTCTTCTCGGGCGTTCCCGCCCCGGCCGGCGCCGGCATCGTGCTGTTCCCGCTCTTCACCGGCCTCGAGGCGCACCGCCTCGAACAGCCTTGGCTGCTCGCGATCGCCCACAACCCGATCCTGGTCGCCTGCTGCGAGATCGGCAGCGCGGCACTTCTCGTCTCCACCCTGCCGGTCTGGAGCTTCAAGAATTTCCGCGTCCCGGCCGAGTTCGTGCTGCCGCTGCTGCTCGGCACCGGCGCCTACGCGGCCGTGCTGGTGGCCGAGCCCTGGGCGGCGCTGGCCGCCGCCGGCCTCATCTATGTGGGCCTGCTGCCGTTCGCCCGCCGCTCCTTCCACCGGTTGCGCGCCGACGCCGAAGCCGCCGCCGACGACGACGAGCCGGAGCCCGGCCAGCCGC
>CAXTUK010000366.1:0-2753 GCA_964247395.1 uncultured Acetobacteraceae bacterium | reverse complement strand
GGGGGGGGGGCCCCCCCTGGGCGGGGCCGGCGGCGGCCCCCCTCCCCCCCCGCCCCGCCCATCCCGCCTTCCTCCTCGCCGCCGGGGGCGCCTTCGCGATCTATGCCGGACTGTTCACCACCGTCGTGCCCAACCTCACCACGCTCTGGCTCAGCCCGCGCATCGCCGGGATTGTGGCCGAGACGCGGCCCTGCCCAGACAGCGTTCTCGCGTCGGCGTCCTTCAGCGAACCCAGCCTGGTCTTCCTCGCCGGGCGGAACACCAAGCTGGTCGGCCCGGTGGACGCCGCGCGCTTCCTCGACCAGGATCGCGCCTGCGGGCTGGCCCTGGTCGGCGCCCGTGACGAGGCCGCCTTCCGGGCGGCGCTTTCCATCCCGGTCCGCAAGCTCGCGGAGATCGATGGCGTGAACTACTCGAACGGCAGACATCTCGCCCTTTCGCTCTACACCGCGAGCCGGCGCCCGTGAAAATGCTTGCCGCGTTCCTGCTCGCCGCGACCGCCGCCCATGCCCAGCCCGCGCCCGCGACGCGCCTCGAGATCGAGGCGACCGGCACCGCCCAGGCCTCGCCAGACGAGATCGAGGCGACGCTCGCCGCGACGCGAACCGGCACCGATCCCGCCAGCGTGCAGGGTGGCGTCAACGCCACGATGGCTGCCGCCCTGAAGATTGCTGCCACGGTTGCGAATGTCGAACCGAGGCTGCTCGGCTACGACATGTCCGAGGAGGAGAAGCAGCGTTGGACCGCCACCAGCCGCGTGTCGCTATGTTCCCGCGACAGCGTCCATCTGCTCGATCTCGTCAGCCGCCTGCAGTCAACTGGCTTGGTCCTCGATGGCCTGACTTGGCAGCTCTCGCCTGCGCTGCACGACAGGGAACAATCCGACGCGACCAAAGCCGCCCTGCAGGCGCTCGTCCGCCGCGCGACCGAGGCTGCCTCCGCCCTCGGGCTGCATGTCGATCACTTGGCCGAAATCCGGATCTCCGACGGCGGCGGTTTCCAGCCGCGTCCGCTCGGCGTGATGCGCGCGCTTGCGGCGCCGTCCGCACCCGCCGCCCCGCTGTCCGTCGACGTCACCGCGAGCGCCACGGTCCTGCTCCGCCCGTGATCCGTCTCCCGGCCTACGCGGCGCTGGCCTGGCTCGGTGTAGCGCCCGCGCTCGCGCAATCGCTGCCAGGCCTCGGCCCGACCGCCAGACGCACCGAGATCGACCGCTCCCGCATGCCGTGGCGCGCGCTCGGCCGCGTGCAGACCGAGTTCGCCGAGCGCTGCACCGGCTTCGCCCTCGCGCCCGCCCTGGTCGCCACCGCCGCGCACTGCCTCTATCTGCCCAAGGTCGCCCGCTTCATCCGCCCGCACGAGGTGCATTTCCTCCTCGGCGAGCATCTCGACACGTTCGTCGATCACGCCCGCGCACTGAGCTTCGCCGTCCCGCGCGGCTACGATCCCACGCGCGAGGCCGCGACCGCGCGCCTCGACCGGGCGTTCCTCACGCTGGACCATCCCGTCGCCGATGAGATCCTGCACCTCGCGACCCGCCTGCCGCCCCCGGGCACCCGCCTGATGCTCGGCGGCTACGGCCAGGATCGCCAGGAGCGCATCCTCGCCGATCCCGCCTGCCATCTTCTCGCCGTGAGCGATGGCCTGATCCGCCACGACTGCGCCGCCACAAGCGGCACCAGCGGCGCCCCGCTGCTCGCCGCGATCGACGGACAATGGCGCGTCATCGGCGTCCAGATCGAAGCCGAGCTCGGGGGCATCGGCGGCGTCGCCGTCGCACTCGCGCAACCATGAATCGCGTCTCGACCGGAGTGCCCCTGCGCAAGACTTCGACCGTCCTGATGGTGCTGGCCTCGTGCCGTAGCCCTGAAGGGAGGACCGGGGGCCGAGGCCGGCCCCCGGACCCCGGCAGTCATAGGTGACCTCGCATGCTCTTCACTGACCACCTCGCCATCGGCCAGCTCACCCACGCCTGGATCTCCGGCCAGATCCTCCGCGCGTGGGCCGAGCCGCTCGACCATCCGCTGCTGCTCGCCGCCGAGCAGCACGACATCGGCTGGCTCGACTGGGAGACCGAGCCGACCTTCGATCCCCGCACCGGGCGCCCGCATCTGTTCCGCGACATCGGCGCCCATGTCCACGCGCCGATGTGGACCAGGGGCGTTGACCGCGCGCTCGCCGCCTGGGGCACGCACGTCGCCCTGCTGATCTCGCGCCACGGCGGCGTCATCTATCGCCGCTTCTCCGACCGGCATCGCATCGATCCGGCCGACGCGGACGCCGCCGACCGTTTCATCGCCGCCCAGGCGCCGAGGGAAGCCGAGTGGGCAGGCGCGCTGGGCCTCGACGAGGTCACGCTCGCGCGTCAGACCGCCCTGCTCGCCCTGTCCGACACGCTGTCCCTCGCACTCTGCGGCGAGTTGCAGGCGCCGCTCGACATCGAAGCCGACGGCCGGACCTATCGCCTCCAGACCGGCGGCCCGGGGAGCTACACTCTCTCGCCCTGGCCATTCCGCGCCGACGAAGTCCTGGTGAAGGCCCAGGCTCGCGTGTTGCCGCCCGGAGGGCGCCTGCCCGACGAAGCCGCCATGCAAGCCTGGCTCGCCCGCTCCGAGCGCGAGCCCTTCCGCGTCCGGCTGCTCGAAAGCAACCAACCCTGAAAGATCGGGGTTTTGGGGCCAATTGGCCCCAACGGGGTGCCCGGGGGGGGGCCCCCGGGAGGGGGGAGCCTCAATGGCGGGACCGCGCGCAAC
>CAXTUK010000365.1:0-2761 GCA_964247395.1 uncultured Acetobacteraceae bacterium | reverse complement strand
GGTCATGGCTGTCGAGGTCGCCCGGGACCGAGCCGCCGGCGTAAAAGAAGACGATGCCGGGGAGCGGTTCGCCGCCGGCCTCCGGCGGGGTGTAGACGCGGATCGGCAGGTCGGAGGCGGGACCGGGAATGGTCCGGTCCTCCACCGCGCCGATCGGGTCGGGCCTGGCTGCGAAGGCGCTCGCGGTCTTGAGCAGCCGGTCGCGCATCTCGGCGGGCGTGAGGGTCTCGATCGGCCGGACGGTCGGATCGGACGCGAGCAGTTCGAGGAGACCCTCGATGTGCGGGTCGAGCGGCATGCGCCTCCGGCTTGCTGCGACGGGGAGGTCAGGCTAGGGCACGCGAATGCCAAGGGACAGGTCCGCGCCTCCGGGTGCCGCGGGGGCGCGATGGGACCCGCTCGATGCGGTGGCGTCGATCGGCCGCGGGACGCTGGATGCGCTCCGTCTGGTGGGCAGGATCGCGTTGTTCGCGGCCGACGCGCTGTCGCACCTGGCGAGGCCGCCCTTCTATGCGCGGGCGTTCGCGTCGGCCTTCGTGGAATTCGCCTTCTTCAGCCTGCCGGTGGTGGCGCTGACGGCGATCTTCTCGGGGGCGGTGATCGCGCTGCAGTCCTACACCGGGTTCGCGCGGTTCAACGCGCAGTCGGCGACGGCGGGCGTGGTGGTGCTGTCGGTGGTGCGTGAACTGGGGCCGGTGCTGGCGGGCCTGATGGTGGCGGGGCGCGTCGGGGCGGCGATGGCGGCCGAGCTCGGCACGATGCGGGTGACCGACCAGATCGACGCGCTGAGCACGCTGTCGACCGATCCGATGAAGTTCCTGGTCACGCCGAGGCTGCTGGCGGGACTGCTCGCCTTGCCGCTGCTGGTGGTGGTGGCGGACATCCTCGGCGTGATGGGCGGCTTCGTCGTGTCGGTGGGCATCCTGGGGTTCGAGCCGCGGGCCTATCTCGCCTCGACGCTGTCGTTCATGACGACGTCGGACGTGACGGTGGGGCTCGCCAAGGCCTGCGTGTTCGGGTTCATCGTGGCGCTGATGGGCTGCTACTACGGATACCGGAGCCGCGGCGGCGCGGAGGGGGTGGGAACGGCGACGACGTCGGCGGTGGTGTCGGCGTCGATCCTGGTGCTGGCGTTCGACTACCTGCTGACGGAGCTGTTCTTCAGCAAATGACGGCGGTCCCGAAACTGCGGATCAGGGGATTGCGCAAGTCGTTCGGCGCCAAGCTGGTGCTGGACGGGATCGATCTCGATGTGGCGCCGCAGACGTCGATGGTGGTGATCGGCGGGTCGGGCACCGGCAAGTCGGTGCTGATCAAGTGCATCCTGGGGTTGATCGAGCCGGACGCCGGAACGATCGAGGTCGACGGGCAGGATCTGCTGGCGATGCCGACGCGGGCGCGTCGATTGGTGCGGGCGCGGATGGGGATGCTGTTCCAGGCGGCGGCGCTATTCGACAGCCTGCCGGTCTGGGAGAACGTCGCCTTCGGTCTGCTGGCCGGACAGGGGCGTGGCGGAAAGCCGTCGCGGCGCGAGGCGCGGGCGGAGGCGGACCGGCTGCTGGGCCTGGTCGGACTGGCGCCGTCCGTGGGCGACCTGTCGCCGTCGGAGCTGTCGGGGGGCATGCAGAAGCGGGTCGGGCTGGCGCGCGCGGTGGCGGCCAACCCGGACATCGTGCTGTTCGACGAGCCGACGACGGGGCTCGATCCGATCATGGGGGCGGTGATCGACGGGCTGATCGTCGATACGGTGAGGCATCTGGGCTCGACGGCGATCGCCATCACGCACGACATGGCGAGTGCCACGCGGATCGGCGACCGGGCGGCGATGCTGTATCGCGGGCGGATCGTGTGGGAGGGGCCGGCGACGTCGCTGCTGCAGAGCGGCATGGACGTGGTCGACCAGTTCACCCACGGCAGGCGCGAGGGCCCGATCACGATGGAGCTTCGGCGCTGAATGTATCGCGGGTCTGGGGGCGTCACGCGAAAGCGTGCTGCGCACGACGGCCCCAGTGGGTCCAGGGCAGCGCCCTGGCCTTGATGTTTCCGTGCACGGCTTTGGGCGTGGACAGCACGCGCGAAGCGGCGCGGCTCATCGATTTGTTCGACCAGACCTGCCTGTTGCACGCGGGCGACGCGCAGGGATTGCGCGAGGCCTCGCGCGGCATGCACGCGATGACGGGCGAAGCGGCGGCGCACCTGCTGGTGCGGCCCGGCACGGTGTATGACGCGAGCACGAAGGACGGGCACCTGGCGGTGCTGTCGTTCGACGACGGCATGTGCGGCACGGTGGCGGACGACGTGGATGCGGGCTCGCTGCTGGCGGATTTCGCGGCGGAGATGAAGCGGCGCGCGATCACGGTCTCCGCGATCGGGTCGGCGCCGTCCGGGGCGGCGCAGCCCTATCGCCTGGAGGGGGCGGGCGTGCATCTGTCGCTGATGATGGACATGCAGACGGTCGACGGGCGGACGCAGGCCTCGATGCTGGCGACGACCGATGGCGGCTAGGCCCGTCGCGCGGTTCGTCTGTCAGCAATGCGGGGCGGTGACGGCGAAGTGGGCCGGGCATTGCGAGAGCTGCGACGCGTGGAACAGCATCGTCGAGGAGGCGGTATCCGGGCCGGCGTTGGTGGCGGGGCGGGCGGACCGGCGGCGGTCGCGGGTGAGCTTCGTGCCGCTGGAGGGAGAGAGCCAGCCGCCGCCGAGGCTGCCGACGGGGATCGGCGAGCTCGACCGGGTGCTGGGCGGTGGACTGGTGCCGGCC
>CAXTUK010000364.1:1447-2770 GCA_964247395.1 uncultured Acetobacteraceae bacterium | reverse complement strand
CGCCGACGCCGACCGCGGCGGCGCAGCGCAGCCGGCCGAGCGCGTCCTTGTTGGCGAAGGGGTGGGCTTCGGCCTTCTCCATGTCCTTGACGGTGATCAGGCCGGTGCAGCGGTAGTCGTCGTCGACGACGAGCAGCTTCTCGATCCGGTGCTGGTGAAGGAGGCGACGGGCCTCGTGGGGCGAGGCGCCGGTGCGCACGGTGATCAGGCGCTCGCTGGTCATCAGGGACGCGACCCGCTGTTCCGGATCGTTGGCGAAGCGGACGTCGCGGTTGGTGAGAATGCCGACCAGGCGGCGGGTGCCGCGGTCGATGACGGGCAGGCCGGAGATGCGGTGGAGCGCCATGGTGGCGCGCACCTCGGCCAGCGTCTGGTCGGGGTGGACGGTGACGGGATCGACGACGATGCCGCTCTCGAACTTCTTGACCCGATGCACCTGGGCGGCCTGCTCGGAGGCGGCGAGGTTCTTGTGGATGACGCCGATGCCGCCGAGCTGGGCCATGGCGATCGCCATGGCGTCCTCGGTGACGGTGTCCATGGCGGATGACATCAGCGGAATGTTGAGCGTCAGGCGCGGCGTCAGGCGGGTGCTGACGTCGACGGCGCCGGGCATGACGACGGACCGGCCGGGAACGAGGAGCACGTCGTCGAAGGCGAGGGCTTCCTCGATGCGCGAGCTCGGATCGGTGATGGCCATGGCGGGCGCCTTTCTCGCGCGGGTCCCCGTTGGGGGTGCCCGACCTTGGCGGCCCTTCTTACAGAGGGTGCGTCGTGCGGTCCAGGCATCGGCCGAGCGCGTCCGCGATGCGGTCGGCCAGCATGCCGACGGTCTCGCTCATGCCGATGACGACCGCATCCGTCGTCGAGGCCGTCGTTCGGCTCAACGTCTCGGCGCGCCCCGCGGCTCGCGCGCCGTTCGCGTCGAGCAGCGTCCAGTCGGCCTGGAGCAGGACGCGACCGGACCGGTCGGCGAGGAAACGGCCGACATCGACTTCGACCTCCGCCCTGTCGCCGGGGGGAGCGGGATGGCCGGGCAGCTGGACGCGGCCCGGTGGCAGAAGCTCGCGAAGATCCTCGGCGTGCGCGTGCTGGACCATGCCGTCGAGGGGGGCGGCCCAGCGGTCCTCGCTCGAGATCTGCAGCCGACCAGGGCCCGAGGCGCGGACGATGCCGTCGCGGTCGAGCGTTGCGGGCAGCATGACGTGGCTCACGGCGACGGGTGCGGCGTCGCAGGCCGATGCCTCGGAACGTGCCGGCGGCTCGGGGGCGAGGGTGTAGAAGCGGGTCTGCGGACCCGCGCAGCCGGCGATGGCCAGGATCGGC
>CAXTUK010000364.1:0-1437 GCA_964247395.1 uncultured Acetobacteraceae bacterium | reverse complement strand
GGGTGTAGAACACGGTCGTCGCACAATCAAAAAAAAAAAAGGCCAGGATCGGCAGCAGGATGATCCTCATTGGTTGGCGCCTCGTCCGGTGAGCAGCGCGGAGGGGTGCCGGTCGAGGAAGCTGGTCAGCTCGCGCAGGGAGCGTGCGGTGCGGGAAATCTCGTAGAGCGTCTGGGGCAAGTCTCCGCTGCCGGGCGCGCTCGCGGCGCTGCCCTGCGAGGAGAGCAGATCCTGCGCGGAGGCGAGGGAATCGCGCGCGTTGGCCACCGTCCGACGGAGCTCGGCGAGGGTGGGCGGCAGGTCGTGCCTGAGGTCGTCGGTGATGCGGGCGAGGTTCGCCGTCGAACGGTCGACGGACCGGATCGTGCCGGCGAGCGCGGGCGAGCTGGTCAGGCGCGCGACGTGCCGGGAGATGTCGTGCAGGTTGTCGGCGATGGGGCCGATCGGGACCTCGTCGATCCTGGCCATCACGTCGTTGGCGCTCGACACGATGCCGGCGACGCCGCCGCCATGGCCGGTCGGGATTTCAGGGAGCGGGCCCGGCCCGAGCGTGCCCGGCTTGCCGGGCACGAAGTCGAGCGAGACCTCCTCGCCGCCGATCACCGGGGGAGAGGACGACAGATCCGCGCGCAGGCCGCGCGCCACGAGATGGCTTATCATGTCGTCCATCTGCGCCCGGCCGCCGGACCAGGCGGCGCCGGCGAGCGTGATGTTCCAGGGTTCCAGCACGATCGTCGCATCGACGGTCATGATCCCGTCGAGAGGATCATAGCGGAGCTGGCTGTCGGCGACCGATCCGATGCGGCGGCCCATCAGCTCGACGGCGGCATTGACGTCGGGAACGCCGCTCGCGTCGCGGAACACGGCCCGGTAGGCGACGCCCGCCCCGTCCGGCGCGTTCCCGGCTGCATCCTCGCCGTCGTAGAGTTCGAAGCGCCGGCCGACGGCCGCGACCTTACCGGCGCCCGGATGGTGAGGGGTCTCGAAGGCGATCGCTCCCTCGATCAGCGCGGGCAGGGATTGGAACTGCAGCGTCGGCCCGCTGCCGCCGCTCGACAGATGCACCGGCCCCGCGTTCCAGAAACGGCTGCCGTCATGCACCAGACGGTCATAGGGCGCGTCGACGAACACGTCGATGTCGAAACCGGAGCCGGTCATGCGGGTGCCGATCACCTTGCCGACCTGCTTGTCGAGATCATAGACCGGCGTGCCGCGCTGCATCGATCCCAGCCTGGGCGCGTGCAGCGTGAAGCGGGTCCCCTTTGCGGCGTAATCGATCTCGGGGGCTTGCGTGGAGCCCTGGAACATGGATTGACGCGGGCCGGCTTGCGGCAGGATGCCGACCGTCACGCCGGTCAGCAGCGCCTTGATCGCCGACGGATTGGCCAGGCTGGGCGACTTGCCGATGATCCAGAACCTGGTGCCCTTGCCGAGATG
>CAXTUK010000363.1:0-2771 GCA_964247395.1 uncultured Acetobacteraceae bacterium | reverse complement strand
GAGGACCGGACGGAATGCTCGAACACACCAAAGACTTCGCGGGGCCAAGCGCCACGACGCCGCACCGGCGGTGATCTACAGCTACGCGCCGGACACGACCCACTCCGTCTGCATCGGGGATGTCCTCTGCTCAGCGAAAAGGCTTTATGATCCGCTGCTCGACATCGCCGTGGACTGACCCGGTATCAGGTCGCATCCGCCACAACGACGCTGATACCGCTAGCGCAGAGAGGTTCTATGCTGCCGGGACATCGGACCTCGTCCTCGATGGTCTGGTGAACCGCCACGCGGACTTTGCCGGCGAAGCAGAAGGTATCACCGGGCCGGGGAACTGGCCGACGAGGAAGTCGCTCGCCTTATTATTACATCCGCATCGGGATGAGGAACTCACGCAATGGCGCCCGTGAGTTGGCGAGCTTCACCGATGAAAAGCTTGTTTTGTTCTGGCTAGCGGAACCCCTCGACAGTAAGCTAGCCTATCAACTAGCTTGTACGTGAGGCAACCATGAGGGAAGTAGGCGCCTTCGAGGCGAAGAACCGACTCGGGCAACTGCTCGACTGGGTCGAACAGGGTGAAGAGGTGACAATTACGCGTCGTGGCAAGGCGGTGGCCCGGCTTGTGCCCAGTCGATCTGGCGCAAGCCGCGAAGACGCGCGCGTTGCCGCGCAAAGTATCCGGGCGATGAGTAAAGGCATCACCCTTGGAGGTCTAAAGCTTAAAGAGCTCATCGACGAAGGACGGTCGTGAGCCTTGTCCTCGATACTTCGCTTACGCTGAGCTGGTATTTCGAGGACGAACGTACTCCCATCGCGGACGGGTTGCTCGAGCGCGTTGCGGAGCAGGGAGCCTACGTGCCGACGTTATGGCGGCTTGAAGTCGCCAATGGCTAGCAAATGTCTCTTCGCCGCAAGCGCTTCAGTGCGTCATTTCGCGACGCCGCCCTCACCCAGCTCGCCCGCATGCCGATCACGGTCGACGCCGCCACCGATACCTACGCCTGGTCTGCGACGCTTCACCTCGCCGATCGCTTCCAGCTTACGTTGTATGACGCAGCATATTTGGAGCTGGCGCAGCGTCGCCACCTTCCGCTTGCGACACTGGATCAGCCGCTGCGGACCGCTGCGAGTGCGTTGGGCTTGGATTTGCTCGGGATTGCGACGTGAGCATCACGACCGCCCTTCCGGCCGAGAGTGTGTCCTTAAGCTGCGTCGCAACCTATCCGGCCTCAAATTCTGAGCCGTGGCCGTCGCGATCCTACGTGCCAACTGTTACCGCTTTGGCGGCGTGGTCGTTGCCGGTAACCGCCCTGAGGAACGCAGTGCCGACGGCGATCGAGCTTTGAACGCGCTCGACGTCAATCCATTCTCGGTGGCGGACGCACCCCGATACCGGACTGACGTGCCTGGGGAGACCCGCAGCCTGTCTTGCCTGACCTCCTGCGTCACCTGCTAAGCTCGCAGGAAACGCAGGAGAGCGTCGATGAGCCACACGCCGCACGCGCCGAGCGAGCACCCGTTCGGGCGCCACGCGGTGCTGCCGCTCGGCCACCTGCCTGACACCCGCTACCCGAGCACGGCGGTCGAGTCGCTCGACAAACGGTTCCGCAAGCAGGGCAACGCGGCCATCGAGCGGATCGCCACCGGCTTCCGCTGGGCCGAGGGACCGGTCTGGTTCCCCGCCGGCCGCTACCTGCTGTGGAGCGACATCCCGAACGACCGGATCATGCGCTGGCTCGAGGAGGACGGGCATGTCAGCGTCTTCCGCGCGCACAGCCATCATGCGAACGGCAACACGCGCGACCGCGAAGGCAGGCTGGTCACCTGCGAGCACGACAGCCGCCGCGTCACCCGCACCGAATTCGACGGCCGGATCACGGTGCTCAAGGACACCCACGACGGACGGAAGCTCAACGCGCCGAACGACCTGGTCGTGTCGTCCGACGGCGCGGTGTGGTTCACCGATCCGGGCTACGGCATCGACGGGCCCTACGAGGGGCACGTGGCGCAGGCCGAGCTGCCGCGCCAAGTCTATCGCCTCGACCCGGCGACCGGACACGCGACCGTCGTCGCCGACGATTTCACCCGCCCGAACGGCCTCGCCTTCTCGCCCGACGAGCGCACGCTCTATGTCGTCGACAGCGGGGTGACCCATGGCGGGCCGGCCCACATCCGCGCGTTCGACGTCGCGGGCGGGACGCTCTCCAACGGCCGCGTCTTCGCCGAGGATTTCAGGCCGGGCTTCACCGACGGGCTGCGCACCGACGCCGCCGGCAACGTCTGGTGCAGCATGGGCTGGGCGGACCCAGCCGAGGACGGCGTCCGCTGCTACGCCCCGGACGGCGACCTGATCGGCAAGGTGCACCTGCCCGAGACCTGCGCCAATCTCTGCTTCGGCGGCCACAAGGGCCACCGGCTGTTCATGTGCGCCAGCACCTCGGTCTACGCCTTGTACGTGGACACTACCGGCGCCCGGTGACGCCCGAGATCGCCAGCAGCACCCAGGACCCGATCAGGATCACCCCGCCCGACGGCGCCAGCCTGCCGGTCTGGATGCCGCCCAGCGCGAGGCCGTAGACGCCGACGCAGAACGCCAGCGTGCCGACGAAGAGGCCGCCGACCGCCAGCACGCAGACCATATCCGCCCGCCTCAGCGCCGCCGCGGCGCCCAGCAGGGCCAGCGCGTGCCACATCTGCATCTCGACGCCCTGGCGCAGCACCGCCCGGCCGCCCGCGTCGAGCAGCGAGGGTCCGAGGTGGGCGGCGAGAGCGGC
>CAXTUK010000362.1:0-2773 GCA_964247395.1 uncultured Acetobacteraceae bacterium | reverse complement strand
TCCAAGCAGGGCGCGTCCGCCCAGTGCAGCCGCTCGTCGCGTGCCACGAGGCTCAGATGGCGATCGGGCGTCAGTTTCAGCACCGCGTCGCTGCCGAGATCGCTCAGATAGAGATTGCCGTCGGCATCGATCGCGGTGCCGCCGATCGACGGGGTGTTGTACCAGAATTCGACCTGCCGGCTCAGCGCCACCGCCGGCAGCGACGCGTCGTCGAGCAGCTTCGTCGCCACGCGATACATCGGCCCCGGCAGCGGCTGGAAATAGACGAACTGTCCGTCCGGCGTCACCTCGATCGGCGCGGCATTGATCGAGGCGGGCTTGCCGTCCGGCCCGCGCAGGATGCGCCCGTCCACGAGGGCCGGCCGCTGCGCCGTCGTCGAGACGTCGTGGTCGAGCACGCGCCTCCTGCTGCCCGATTTGACGTCGAGAAGGATCAACCCAGGGGCGCCCGCATCCGTGATGTAGGCGAGCGCACCATGGAACCGGATCGCGTCGATCATGCTCCTGGGTTTCAGCGCACCGTCCAGCCGGTATACGCGCCTGACCGCATTGGTCTTCGGATCGATCACCACGATCTTCTGCGCATTCGCGACCGGCGGCTTGCCGAGCAGACCGACCGTCCCGCCGTCGACCACCCATAGGGCGCCGTCGGGTCCGACATGCACCGCGTTCGTCGAGACGAAGGAAGACGTCGCATCGGCGCCGGGATGCCAGGCATTCCAGACGCCCCCCGGGTAGGGGGTCAACGTACCATCGGCCGCGAGCACCGCGAGCGACGGATTGGCGCCGTCGTCGAGCCGGGGGAACTGGACGAACATCCGGCCGTCCGCCGTCTGCGCGACCCCTGTCCAGACCAGCCGGCCCGACGTCGCGACAACCGACAGCTGATCCGGGCCAGCCGCGCCGAGCAGCAGGAGCGGCGCCCACGCAAAAGTTTTGAAAGCAAAACAAAATCGCGATAGGATGTTTCCCCTCGCGCACGCCGACCGGTGAGAACCGCGCGCGGCCTGGATCATTGAACCGAGGCAATGCCGGTCATCGGGGAGCGCATGACATGTCGAGAGTGGTTCTGCTGGCCGGTCTGATCGTCTGCTTCGCCTTCGGCCTGACGAGCCTCGCCTTCGGACCTCGGCACCTCGCGCTCTCCCCAGCATCAGGATTCGCAACTTCCGGGACTGCTCACCTCGCCGGGAGGTAGCGTGCCCGCACGTGCGACTCGAACGCGCCCGGATCGAGCATCCGCCCCGTCGCGTGTTCCAGGAGCGCGTTCAGCCCGAGCGTCCGTCCGTGCGCGTGGACCCTCGACCGCAGCCAGCCCGTCAGCCCCGACAGGTCGCCTCGTCCCAGATCGTCGTCGAGGTCGGGCAGGTCGGCCCGCGCCGTCCGCATCAATTGCGCCGCCGCCATCGCGCCGAGCGAGTAGCTCGGGAAATAGCCGAACAATCCCGCATACCAGTGGATGTCCTGCAGGCAGCCCGTCCTGTCATCGGCGGGCCTGATCCCCAGCAGCGCGTGCAGCCCGTCAGACCAGGCGTCGGGCAGGTCGCCGACCGCGAGCGATCCCTCGATCATCGACCGCTCGAGCCGGAAGCGCAGGATCACGTGCGCCGGATAGGTCACCTCGTCGGCATCGACCCGTATCAGGCTTCGCTCCACCCGACGCCATAGCCTGGCCAGGTTGGCGGGCGCATACGCCGGCGCCGTGCCCCCATACTCGGCCGCCAGCAGCGTCCCGAGCCATCGCAGATAGGCGTCCGACCGGCACGCCTGCATCTCCACGATCAGCGACTGGCTCTCGTGCACCGCCATTCCCGCCGATGAGCCGATCGGCTGCCGCCGCCACGCCGCCGGCAGCCCGCGCTCGTACAGCGCATGCCCGGTCTCGTGCAGGACCGCCATCAGCGCGCGGCTCGGATCGTCGGCGTCGTAGCGGGTGGTGATCCGCACATCGTCGGGAGTGCCGCCGCAGAACGGGTGGATCGACTGGTCGAGACGCGCATGCGCCCAGTCCAGGCCCGCGCCTTCCGCCAGCCGCCGGCACACGCGCTCCTGCAGCGCGGCCGTCACCGGCACGGGCAGCGCGATCGGTGCGGGCGCCCGGCGCTGCAGCGCCTCGATCTCCGGCAGCACCGAACCGAGGAAGGCCTCGTAACGGTCGAACGCCGGCTCGATCTCGGCCGTGGTGATCCCCGGCTGGAACCCGCTGACCAGCGCGTCGTAGCCCGCCATCCCGAGCGCCGCGCCGAGCAGCCGCGCCTCCTCGCGCACCACTTCGAGCAGCGTGGCGAGCGGCCCCGCCACGCGGGAGAACTCGCCGCTCTCGCGCGCCTCGCGCCAGACCAACTCGCACGAGGTCTGCAGGCGCTCGCGCGCCTCCACCAGGTCTCCCGGCAGTGCCGAGGCACGCCCGAACGCCTCGCGCATCAGCGCCAGGTTGCGGACCTGCCATTCGCCCGCCTGCTCGGACCCCGCCCGCGCCTCGGCGGCGGCCAATCCCTCGGCGACCGATGGCGAGACCAGCAGTTCGTGCGACAATCCGGCCAGCGTCGCGAGCTGCTCGCCGCGCGCCGCCGCCCCGCCGGTCGGCATCATCGCCGACTGGTCCCAGCCGAGCACGGCGGCAGCCTCCTCCAGCGCGCCGATCCGGGCGAAACGACGCGAGAGGGTCTCGTAGGCGGAGGCCAACCGCTCAGCTCCCGAACAAGGCGCGGCGGAGCTTCGCGAGGAACCTGTCGGGTTCCCGGACCGCGCTCGATTGCGGCCGTTTCGGAGG
>CAXTUK010000361.1:0-2779 GCA_964247395.1 uncultured Acetobacteraceae bacterium | reverse complement strand
ACCGGTCCAGCGCCCGCGGGAGCCAGCCCGCGCAGGCCGAGCCCCCCAACGCGCCACCCTCCCTCATCGAGCGGTGCGAGCTCATCGGCGGCGAGCCGCCCCCGCCCGCCCAGGGCGGCGCCGGCACCTATCGTTTCGAGCGCAGCGTCACCCACCGCGAGGCCGACGAGCGCGAGACCACCCGCCGGATCGATCTCTACAAGCGCGGCTGCTTCATCCTCGAAGCCAAGCAGGGCGCCAATGTCGCCGCCCAACAGCCCTCACTCCTCGGCCAGACCGAGGCCACCCGCCGGCAGACCATTCGCAACTCGCCCGGCTGGACCCAGCACATGCTGCGCGCCAAGGGTCAGGCCGAAGCCTATGTCCGCGACCTGCCGAACGACGAACCCGCGCCCCCCTTCCTGATCGTTTGCGACGTCGGCTTCTGCCTCGACATCTACCCCGACTTCTCTGGCACCCGGCCGCCACTACGCGCAGTTCCCCCGACCGCGAAGGCTTCCGTCTCTACCTAACCGATCTCGATCGTTCCGATGTCCGCGAGCGTCTCGGCGCCATCTGGCGCGACCCGCTCTCGCTCGATCCGTCACGCAAACGGACCGAAGTCACCCGCGAGATCGCCGAGCTGCTCGCCCGTCTCGCCCGCACCCTCGAAGCCCGCCATCACTCGCCCAACGCGGTCGCCTCGTTCTTCATGCGATGCCTGTTCTCGATGTTCGCCCAGTCGGTCGGCCTGCTTCCCGAACCCACGACCTTAACCGTCGTTCTCGAGCGCTCCAAGGGCAATCCGGCGAGCTTCGTCGGCTCGGTGGGCGAGCTGTGGCGCCAGATGAACACCGGCGGCTTCTCCGCCGCCGCCAACGCCTCCGTCCCCCCGCTTCAACGGCGGCCTCTACGGCGCGGCGCACGGCAGCACCGAACCGCTGCCCGTTACCGAGGACGAAATCCGTCTCCTCGTCATCGCCGCCAGCCGGGACTGGACCAACGTCGATCCTGCCATCTTCGGCACTCTGCTCGAGAACGCGCTCAGCCCCCGCCAGCGCGGCTAGCTGGGCGCCCACTTTACCCCGCGCGCCTCCGTCGAGCGTCTCGTGCTCCCCACCGTCATGGAACCGCTCCGTCTCGAATGGGACGGTCACAAGGCCGCTTCCGCCGACAAGCTCCAGGGCGGCGACCGCGAAGGTGCCGCTGCCATTGTCCGCGCCTACCACGCCCGTCTCTGCGCCGTCCGCGTCGTCGACCCCGCCTGCGGCACCGGCAACTTCCTCTATGTCACCATGGAGATGATGAAGCGTCTGGAGGGCGAGGTGCTCGACGCGCTGGCGAGCCTGAACGCGGGGGAAGGCGACCGTCTCGCGCTGGCCGGCGCCAGCGTCGATCCGCATCAGTTCCTCGGCATCGAGAAGAACCCGCGCGCCGTCCCCGTGGCCGAGCTGGTTCTCTGGATCGGCTACCTGCAATGGCACTTCCGCACCTTCGGCGCCGCCCCGTCGACCGAGCCGATCCTGCGCGACTTCCGCAACATCCGCCATGCCGACGCGCTGCTCGAGTGTGACGACGAGGAACTCGTCCGCAACAAGGCCGGCCTGCCGGTCACCCGCTGGGACGGGCACAGCTTCAAGCCCCACCCGATCACCGGCGAGGACGTCCCCGACGAGACCGCCCGCATCGAGGTCATGCGTCCCGTCCGTCCGCGCATGGCGAACTGGCCTGACGCCGACTTCATCGTCGGCAACCCGCCTTTCATCGCCGGCAAGGACATGCGCGCCGAACTCGGCGAAGGCTACGCCGAGACGCTGTGGTCGATCTACGGCAAGGTCCCGCAATCCGCGGATCTCGCCTTATTCTTCTGGTGGAAGGCCGCCCAGGCGCTGATCGCGAAGGGATCCGCCGCCCGCCGTTTCGGCTTCATCACGTCCAACAGCATCCGCCAGACCTTCTGCCGCCGCGTCATCGCCACCGATCGCGAGGCCTGCGCCGCGATCCGTCTGGTCTTCGCGATCCCCGACCATCCATGGTCCGACGGCGCCGGCTCCGCCGCGGTCCGCCGCGGTCCGCATCGCCATGACGATCGCCGAACGCGCCGGCAAGAACCGCGAACAGCTTGGTTTGCTGCAACGGATTGTCGCCGAGAAGCCGACGGTGCAGGGCGTTCCCGATATCTCCCTGTCATCGACCACGGCTCGGATCAACACCGACCTGTCGACAGGCGCCGATCCCGATCGGGCGCTGCCGCTCCGTGCCAATGACCGCATCGGCAGTCCTGGCATGAAGCTTCACGGCGCCGGCTTCATCGTCTCGCCTCATCAGGCCCGCACGCTGGGCTTCGGTCGAACCCCGGGCCTGGAACGCCACATCTGTCCCTACCTCAACGGCCGCGACCTCACCCAGCGCACGCGCGGGATGATGGTGATCGACATGTTCGGCCTGTCGGAAGCCGAGTTGCGCCAGACCTACCCGGACGTTTGGCAGCACCTTCGAAACAACGTGCACGAACATCGAGCTGCCCTCGAGGATCGAACGACCGATGCCGCGGAATACTCTCGTCTCTGGTGGCTGCACGGAAAGCCGCGTCCCGAACTGAGGCAGGCCCTTTCAGGTCTGTCGCGCTACATCGCCACCGTCGAGACAGCGAAGCACCGCCCCTTCTGTTTCCTTCCCGCGTCGGTCATTCCCGATAACAGGCTGGGCCGTGTCCCGGGTGGTGGTGTAGGAGCTGTGGGTAAGTAGGCCCCCCGCGCCCCCCGCGCCCCGGGAGGCGCCGGGGGGGGTCGTTAGCCCC
>CAXTUK010000360.1:0-2797 GCA_964247395.1 uncultured Acetobacteraceae bacterium | reverse complement strand
CCTCCGGCCGGCGGGGCGCTGGGCGCCGCAGGCGGCGCGGCGACCACCCCGTCGGCCGGAGGAGGATACGGCCGCCCCGAGGATGCACGACCCGATGACGGTCAGCCTGGCTATGGGCAGCCAACCTACGGGCAATCCTCCGGATACGCGCCGCAGGGCTATGTGCCGCCCCCGCGGGCGGGAGGCTATCCGCCGCCGGGGTATGAGCAAGGCGGCTATGCGCCCAGCTACCCGCAAGGAGCCTATCCGCCTGGATACGGCCAGCCAGCCGAATAGAGGTTTTGGTTGCGGACAAGGTTGCGCAACAGTATCGCGTTGCAACGCACCGGGATAATGCATGCAAACCCTGTCCGGATCCCTGCAGGCGGCTGGCCGGCGATGGGGTTTTCGTCCACCGTCTGCCGCCGCCGAACCCGAATGGCTGGCCTTCGAATCGATCGTGGCCGATCCGGGCTTGCTCGCGCGTCTCCCGCGTGACCAGGCGAAGCGACTGGCGATGCAAGCCGAGCGTTCGGCCACGACCTTGATCAAGGACGGCGCTCGCAGCCCCGCGGAAGTGGCTGCACGGGAGGCGGCCCCCCACGTCCTTCGCTCGATCCGATCATTCAATGTGCGGGACGACCTTCTCGGCGGTTCGGTCGACGACATGATCGGGTCCGTCGCGAGACGTGCGAGCAACGGTCTCGGCGGTCTGATCGCGACACTCGAACGGGAGTCGCCCCGGCCGGGCGAGATGTCCGCCAACCACGCCATGGAGGCATTGCTCGCGCTGGAAGCCACGGGTGTCCGACGTCTCGATCAGGACAGCGCCGAAATCCTGATGCTTGCGGCTTGCAGACACGCGGCGCGATGCCTGCGCGGCGACGCGGCCGCTCCGGGGTTGCCGGCCGCACCCGGCGCCCCCGAGGCTGCGCTGCGGATCGCGGGAGCCGAATGGGCACGACGGGGGACCTTGCCGCTGAAGGCACCGAAGGCGGCAAGCCGGCCGGACAGGGCCGACCAGCTGGTCGAGCTCTGGCGCGACGGCACCACGATCGCGGACCAGTCCGACACCGCCGAGCGTCGCCCCTGGGAGGACGCGCGGGACGCTCACGCATTCGGCGCGGTGTGGCTGATGCCGTCGATCCTTTCGGCCCTGGTTCCGACGGAAGCGGAGCGCCTGGCCCGTGACGCTCGCGCCGCGGCGCTCTTCGTGGTGCGCTGCCGGACGGCGGGCTCGGGCGTGGTTGCCGCGACCGAGGCGGCGCGCGCCGTCCTCGTCGTCTGCGGCGAGGCGGCCGATCCGCTCAGGCTGGAAGTGCCTCCGGTTCGCGCCTCTCCCGCTTGACCAGCAGCTTGTTGAGCGCGTGGATGTAGGCGCGGGCCGCCGAGACGATCGTGTCGCTGTCGGCGCCCTGGCCGTCGACCGTCCGGCCGTTTTCCGACAGACGGACGGTCGTGCGGGCCTGGGCGTCGGTGCCCTCGGTGATGGCGCCGATAGAGAACAGCACCAGCGACGCCTCATGCGGGAAGACTGTCCGCACCGCGCTGAACGTCGCGTCCACCGGACCCGATCCGACGGCGTGGCCGCTCCTCGTCTGCCCGTCGATGTCGAGCTCGAGATCCACTTCCGAGGCCCGGCGTGACCCGGCGCGCAGGTCGAGGGAGACGAAGCGGATGCGCGAGTGGTCGCGCACCTCCTCGTCGATCAGGGCGGCGATGTCGTCGTCGTAGACGACCTTCTTGTGATCGGCGAGCAGCTTGAAGCGGGCGAAGGCGTCGTTGATCGCATTGTCGCCCAGTTCGCCGTAGCCCATCCCGCGCAGCTTGTCGCGGAAGGCGGCGCGCCCCGAATGCTTGCCGAGCACCAGCGAGGATTTGGTCCAGCCGACGCTCTCGGGGGTCATGATCTCGTAGGTGGCGGCGTTCTTGAGCACGCCGTCCTGGTGGATGCCGCTTTCGTGGGCGAAGGCGTTGCGACCGACGATCGCCTTGTTCGGCTGCACGTCGAAGCCGGTGATGGTGGCGAGCAGCCGCGAGACGCGCAGCAGGCGCGTGCTCTTGATATTCGTGGTGACCGGCACGCGGTCGGCGCGGGTGCGCACCGCCATCGCGATCTCCTCCAGCGCCGCGTTGCCGGCACGCTCGCCGATGCCGTTGATCGTGCACTCGACCTGTCGCGCGCCGGCGCCGATGGCGGCGAGCGTGTTGGCGACCGCCAATCCGAGATCGTCATGGTTGTGGGTCGAGAAGATCACCCGGTCGGCGCCGGGCACCCGCTCGCGCAGCATGTTGAAGATGCGCTCGAGATCTTCGGGCAGCGCGTAGCCGACCGTGTCGGGAATGTTGATCGTGGTGGCGCCGCCCCGGATCGCGGTCTCGACGCAGCGGCAGAGGAAGTCGGGCTCGGTGCGGCTGCCGTCCTCGGCCGACCACTCGATGTCGTCGGCGTAGCGGCGAGCGGCTTCGCTGCCATGCGCGATCGCATCGAGCACCGTCTCGGGCTCCATGCGCAGCTTGAATTTCATGTGCAGCGGCGAGGTGCTGATGAAGTGATGAACGCGGCCCCGCTCGGCGCCGCGGATCGCCTCGCCGGCACGCGCGATGTCGTCTCGGCCGCCGGTCCGGGCGAGGCCGGCGATCACCGGGCCCCGCACCTCGGTGGCGATCCGTTCGACGCTCTCGTAATCGCCGGGGGAGGCCACCGGGAAGCCGGCCTCGATCACGTCGACGCCGAGCTCGGCGAGCGCGTGCGCCATGCGGAGCTTCTCCTCGAGGTTCATCGAGAAGCCGGGCGACTGCTCGCCGTCGCGCAAGG
>CAXTUK010000359.1:0-2800 GCA_964247395.1 uncultured Acetobacteraceae bacterium | reverse complement strand
GCCTGCGCACCTTCCACGCCTCTCATCTCCCCGATCATGAAGCCGCGCCATGACTGCCCCATTCGCCCGCCACAAGCGCGCCGCCCTTCCCGCCCGGACCCGAATGACCGTCATCGGCGCCGGCCAGGCGGGACTCTCGATGAGCTGGCACCTCAAGCAGCTTGGCATCCCGCACGTCGTGCTCGAACGCAACGCTCCCGGTCACGTCTGGCGGAAGGAGCGCTGGGACACGTTCTGCCTCGTCACCCCGAATTGGCAATGCCAGCTTCCCGGTTTCCCCTATGCAGGCGATGACCCGAACGGCTTCATGCCGCGCGACGAGATCGTCGCTTATCTTGAAGGCTACGCGAGATCATTCGACCCGCCGCTGCACACCGACATCGAGGTGACGCGCGCCTCGCGCGAATCCGAAGACGTGTTCCTGGTCGAGACCGATGCCGGCCAGATCCGGTCTGGCGGCGTCGTCGTCGCCACCGGCGGCTACCACGACCCGGTCACGCTCCCGGCGGCGCGCGCCCTCGATCCGGACATTCTCCAGATCGACGGGTCCGTATTTCATTATACCGATAGGATGCCCCGGTTCGCCGTACTCGTCGTCGGCAGCGGCCAATCCGGCTGTCAGATCGCCGAGGATTTGCATCTGGCAGGACGCACCACCCATCTATGCGTGGGCGAAGCGCCGCGGGTCTCCCGCCGTTACCGCGGCCGGGACGTCGTCGAATGGCTGCATCTGATGGGCTTCTACGACATGCCGGTCGAACGACATCCCCTCCGTGAAGGCGTTCGCGACAACACCAACCACTACGTCACCGGCCGGGACGGCGGCCGCGACATCGACCTTCGCGCGCACGCGCTCACGGGAATGCATCTGCACGGCCGCCTCGCCGATGCGACAGGCACGACGATCCGTTTCGACCCTGACCTCGCCGCCAACCTCGACCGGGCGGACGCCAGCAACGAGGCGATCAAACGCTCGATCGACGATTGGATCGCGAGGAACGGGATCGACGCTCCCAGCGAAGCGCCGTATCGACCCGCCTGGCGCCCTCCTGCCGATCTCCCGCTCGTGCTCGACGCGAGACAGTCGAACATCACCAGCGTCGTCTGGTGCGTCGGCTACCGCACGAACTTCTCGTGGATCGATGCTCCTGTGTTCGATGACAGGCATCGCCCCGTTCACAACAGAGGTGTCACCGCCATCGACGGTCTCTATTTTCTGGGTCTTCCCTGGCTTCATACCTGGGGTTCGGGCCGAATGTCCGGCGTCGCCCGCGACGCTGGATATCTGGCGGCCCACATCGCCGCTCGCGTCGCCTCGTGAGGAACCCGCCTACGAATTCGGGTCGGTCGACCAGACGTTCTGCGTCGTCAACTGGTTCTTCGTGACACCGTCGAGCGTGATCGTGGCTCCGTTGGCAAGGTGCAACGTCGTGCCCGCATCCGTCTGCGTGGCGTTCCGCAACGAGGACGCCGTCGCAGCCTGACCGAAGTCGAACAGCGTCATCGTGTTTCCCGGGTTCGCGTCGAAGTTCTCGATCGTCACCTCGGTCGACGAGCCGCAAGCGCCGGCGAACAGGTCGAAGCAGTTCGCGGCCGAGCCGGTCCCGCCCACCAGCGTCGAATGCCCGGCGCCTCCGACCAGCGTGTCGCCGCCGCTGCCGCCGATCAGCGTCGCATTCCCCGATCCCGCCCAGAACTGGTTGCCGCCGCCTGCCATCGCTCCGTTCAGGGTGACGTTTCCGCCGTCGCAGTAACTCGGGTCGTTGGCTACGAAGACGTTGTCGTGCGCCTGGCTCGACAGCACGATGTTCGCGCCGCTCGCGCCATACAAGGTGTCGTTGCCCGCCGCCGCACCACCGGTGACGGTGATCGAACCGCCGACCCCGACGAATTTCAGCGTCCCGTTCTGCTCGTTGTAGAGCGTCCCGCCTGCCCCGCCACGGACGGTCGCGTCGCCATAGGCGTTGATCGTCGTCACCGAGGAGCCGGAGCCCTGGATCGTCGCACCGGTGCTCACGTTGATCGTCGTTGCCGTCCCCGCGCTGTCGTCGACGGCAAGCGTGCTGGCGCCGTAGCCGCCGTTGATGGTGGCATGGCCGCCGCCGACGGACACCGTGTCATGTCCCGAACCGGCCTGCACGAGATCCGCGCCTTCGGAATAGACGACGGAGTTGCCCGATCCGAGAAAGACGTGGTTGGCTCCGTTGCCGAGAGCGATCGTATCGTTGCCTGCGCTGGCCACCACCGTGTCGTCGCCAGTTCCGCCGACGATCAAGGCATTGCTTGCGCCGGCATAGAACAGGTCGTCCCCATCGCCCACCACCACCGTCGAGGCGCTCGCAGTGTCGATCACCGGTACCGTTCCGAGACCGTTCTGCAGCGCCAGCGCGTTCGGCCCCGCAGCGTCGAGGATGTTCATCCCCGGCGTGCCGTGCTGGAGATCAGGGGGTGCGAGCAAGCCGAGATTGGCCATCGCGAATTCGTTGCCCGTCAAGGTCAGCGACGAACCCGCCGGCGCGTCCAGCCTGACCACGTCGCCGGACACGGATGGCCCGGAGGCATCGACGGCGAGCCCGGTGTCGATGCCGCTCGCCGAAGCCAGGCTCTGCAGGTCGAGAGCGGCGCCGGAATGATCACCGATCGTCGAACCGTTGAGCTGCAAGTCGGCGATCCTCAGGTCCGCCGTCTGCTCGCCCTGGGCAATCGTGTAGGCGAACGTCAGCGCGCCCCCGTTGGTAATATAAGGACGAAGCCAGGGTCGGACACAAGGGCACGCACGCGTATGTCTGGGCACCCGTCG
>CAXTUK010000358.1:0-2802 GCA_964247395.1 uncultured Acetobacteraceae bacterium | reverse complement strand
ACCTCGAACAGTCCCGCAGCCCCCATGCCGCCGCCGACGCACATGGTGACCACGACATATTTCGCGCCGCGGCGCTTGCCTTCGATCAGGGCGTGGCCGGTCATGCGGGCGCCGGACATGCCGTAGGGATGGCCGATCGAGATCGCGCCGCCGTCGACGTTGAGCTTGTCGGGGTCGATGCCGAGCCGGTCGCGGCAATAGAGGACCTGCACGGCAAAGGCCTCGTTGAGCTCCCACAGATCGATGTCCTTGACGCTCAGGCCGTGGCGCTCGAGCAGCCTCGGAACCGCGAACACCGGGCCGATGCCCATCTCGTCGGGGCCGCAGCCCGCGACCGCCATGCCGCGATAGATGCCGAGCGGATGCAGGCCGCGACGCGAGGCCTCGGACTCCTCCATCACCACGCAGGCCGAGGCGCCGTCCGAGAGCTGCGAAGCGTTGCCGGCGGTGATGTACTGGCCGGTCTTGACGCGCTGACCGTCGGCGAAGACCGGCTTGAGGCCGGCGAGGCCCTCGCGAGTGGTGTCGGGGCGGTTGCCCTCGTCGCGTTCGAGCGTGATCGGCTTCTGGGTCGTCTCGGCGGTGCCCTTGATGGTGACGGTCATGACGGTGGGCAGCGGGACGATCTCGGCGTCGAACCGGCCGGCCTGCTGTGCCGCCGCGGTGCGTTGCTGGGAAGCGAGCGCATACTCGTCCTGCGCCTCGCGCGAGACGCCGTAGCGGTCGGCGACGATCTCGGCGGTCTCCAGCATCGTCATGTAGAGTTCGGGCATGCGCTCGACGAGTTCCGGATCCATCGAGCGGGCGCGGTTCATCGCCGGCGTCTGCACCAGCGAGATCGATTCGAGGCCGCCGCCGACCGCGATCCGCATGCCGTCATGGACGACCTGCTTGGCGGCGGTGGCGATCGCCATCAGGCCGGACGCGCATTGCCGGTCGAGGCTCATGCCGGCGACGGTCACCGGCAGTCCGGCGCGCATGGCGACCTGACGCGCGACGTTGGTGGCGGTCGAGCCCTGCTGCAGGGCGGCGCCGATGACGACGTCCTCGACCTCGCCGGGGTCGATGCCGGCGCGGCGCCCCCCCCCCGCGCCCCCGGGGGCGCCGAGCGCCTGCGCCTGGGTGTCGTTGAAGGGGCCCCGGTAGGCGCGACCGATCGGGGTGCGCGCGGTCGAGACGATGACGGCGGTCGGCATGGCGGAAACCTCAGGTTGCGGCGGCGGCTTTCGCACGCTCCTCGTCGATCAGCGGCTTCTTGGCAAGCTTGCCGACCGCGGTCTTGGGCAGCTGGTCACGGAACTCGAGCGCGCAGGGGAGCTCGTGGCGCCCGAGACGATCGCCGAGGAAGGTGCGCAGGTCGTCAAGCGTGAAGGCGGCGGCACCCTGGCGAAGAACGCAGAACGCCTTGGCGGCCTCGCCGCGATAGGCGTCGGCCACGCCGATCACGGTGACCTCGAGAACCGAGGGATGCTCGAGCACCGCCTCCTCGATCATGCGCGGATAGACGTTGTAGCCGCTGGAGATGATCATGTCCTTGCGTCGGTCGACGATGAAGACGTAGCCGTCCTCGTCGAGATAGCCGATGTCGCCGGTGCGGAAGAAGCCATCCGCGAAGGCGTCGGCGTTGGCGGCCTCGTTGCGGTGGTAGCCGGCGGTGACGTTGGCGCCGCGCAGGCAGATCTCGCCCTTCTCGCCCAGCGCCATCTCGCGCGCGGGGTCGGCAAGATCGCGGATCTGGATGACGATGCCCGGCAGCGGCACGCCGGCCGAGCCGGGCTTCGGCTTGCGTCGCGGCGTCGCGGTGCCGGCCGAGCAGGTCTCGGTCATGCCCCAGCCCTCGACGAGGGGAAGGCCGGTCCGGCGGATGAAGCCCTGCTGCAGTTCCACCGGCAGCGGCGCGCCGCCCGAGCTGCAGATGCGCAGGCTGGCGAAATCGGTGTCGCTGGCGCGCGGGCTCGCGAGCAGTGCGGTGAACATCGTCGGCACGCCGTAGAAGACGGTCGGCCGGGCGCTGGCGATCGTGTCGATGATGTCGTCGGTGTCCCAGCGCGACTTGAGGATGAGCGTCTGACCGCCGCGCACGGCCGGCAGCAGGATGCAGGCGAGCGCGTAGATGTGGAACAGCGGCAGAACGGTCAGGACGCGGTGCTCGACCGCGGCCTCGTCCTCGGCTTCGACCCAGGCATGGTAGATCGACATCGCGGCGGTCAGGTTGGCGTGCGTCAGCATCGCGGCCTTCGGCACGCCCGTGGTGCCGCCGGTGAACTGCAGCACGGCGAGGTCGCCGGGCGCTTGCGTCGGCCAGTCGCGAGTCACGGGAGCGGCAGTCAGCAGGCTCGCGAAGCTGGCCGCCTCGGGAACGGAGTCCGGCGGTTCGGAGAGATCGTCCGGACCCGCGATCACCAGATGCAGCCCCGGGCGTCGCGGCAGCTTCTCGTGCAGCCCGGCGAAGCTGACCACCACGCGCGCTTCGGCCAGGTCGAGCTTGTGGGCGAGCTCGCGTTCCGCGTCGAGCGGACTGAGATTGGCGACCACGCCACCGGCGCGGAGCACGGCGAAGAGCGCGATCGGGTATTGCGGCACGTTGGGCAGGTGAAGCGCCACGCGGCAGCCGGGACCGACGCCGAGCGAGCGCAAGCCGGCCGCCGCCCGCTCGACGAGCGCGCCGAAGGCTGCGTAGGTCAGGATCTGGCCGGCATGCTCAAGGAAGACGCGCTCGCCGTGCGCGTCAATGGCGGCGGCGAGCTCGTCGTCGAGGGTCGATCGGGTGGGCTGGAAATCCCAGCGCAAGCCCGGCTGGTA
>CAXTUK010000357.1:0-2815 GCA_964247395.1 uncultured Acetobacteraceae bacterium | reverse complement strand
CAGCAGCGCCGGGCGGGTGGTGCGGGCGCGGCCGCCGGGAGCGGGACCGGCCTCGAGGATCAGCGTGTCGACGCCGTGACGACGCAGGCGAGAAGCGGCGGCGAGGCCGGCGGCGCCGGCGCCGACGACGAGAACCGGCAGGTCGGCGCTCACCTGGTCGGGACGACGGGGGTGGCCGGAAGCGGGGCTTTGACGGGCGCCGGATGGGAGGCCGAGACGTGGCTGGCGGTGCGCGGCGTGGCGAGGATGTCGTTGCCGACGCCCGCGGTGCCGCGGTTGAGCACGGCGAGCAGCAGCGACAGCGCCATGAACAGGCCGGCGAGCAAAGCGGTGCCGCGGGTCAGCAGGTTGGCGGTGCCTCGGCCGGACATGAAGGAGCCCATGCCCTGGG
This sequence comes from uncultured Acetobacteraceae bacterium, assembly GCA_964247395.1. Classification (GTDB taxonomy): domain Bacteria; phylum Pseudomonadota; class Alphaproteobacteria; order Acetobacterales; family Acetobacteraceae; genus CAXTPV01. The sequence goes on along the minus strand of CAXTUK010000357.1, from coordinate 2,424 downwards.
TGGCGCCGATGCCGAGCCCGCCGCCCTCGCTGCGCTGGATGAGCACGATCGCGATCAGCGCGAGCGTGATCAGCAGGTGGACGACGAGGAGCGCCGGGATCATCGGGCGGCGCGCCAGATGGCGAGGAAGTCGTTCGCGACCAGGCTGGCGCCCCCGACCAGCGCGCCGCCGACCTCCGGAATGGCGAGCACGGCGGCGGCGTTGTCCGGCTTGACCGAGCCGCCATAGAGGATGCGGACGGCGCGGCCGGCCTCGCCGAACTGGCGGACCAGCTCCTCGCGGATGAAGCGGTGCATGGTCTCGATGTCGTCCGGGGTGGCGGTGCGGCCGGTGCCGATCGCCCACACGGGCTCGTAGGCGATGGCGCCGGGACCGTCGGCGAAGCGGTCGGGCAGGCTGCCCTGGATCTGCCAGCCGACGGTCTCGACCTCGCTGCCGGTGGTGCGCTGGTCGAGGGTCTCGCCGACGCAGACGATCGGGATCAGGTCGGCGGCGCGCGCGGCGAGGGTCTTCTCGCGCACGGTCTCGTCGAGCTCGCCATGGTCGGCGCGGCGCTCGGAATGGCCGAGGATGACGTGGGTGGCGCCGAGTTCGGCGAGCATGGGGGCGGCGATGTCGCCGGTGTGCGCGCCGCCCGGTTCCTGGTGGCAGTCCTGGGCGCCGACGGCGCAGCGCGTGCCGGCGAGCATGGCGGCGACCGCGGCGAGCTGGGTGACGGGCGGGCAGACGAGGAGATCGGCTCCCTCGTCGGAGGCGGCGGCATCGCGGATCGCGGAGGCGAGCGCCGCCGCCTCGTGCGTCAGTCCGTTCATCTTCCAGTTGCCGGCGATCAGCTGCGCCATGGCCGCCCCTGCGTTGAAGGGCGCCGGTAGATCACGACGGCGGCCGGGAGGCAATCGGGGCGGAGCCGCAGGGCTCCTGGTGGCCAAGCCAAGCCGCCGCCCCTATGGTGCGCCGCGCCCGGCGAGGGGCGGTTTTCGGACGAGTTCATGCTTGCAAACATCAGACGGATTTTCGCCAACTCCTGGGTGGCGCGCATCGCCGCCGTGCTGCTGGCTGTGGCGTTCGGCGCCTGGGGCATCCAGGGGGCGCTGACGGGCGGCGGCGGCGGCGCGCGCGGCGGTGAGCGAGGCGCGGGGCAGAGCGTCGGCGCGGTCGCGTTCGACAACGCCTACCAGCGCGCGCTCGCCCAGGGATCGCCGCACATGGCGCGCGCGCAAGGCGGCCCTCCCGATCCGAACGCGCTGCCGCCGGAAATGAAGAAGGAGATCGGCGCGGAGGTGATCCGCCAGCTCGTCACCCAGAAGGCGGTGGTGGCGCGGGCGGCGGCGCTCGGGCTGCGCGTGCCGGACGACGTGCTGCGCCAGACGGTGTTCGCGATCCCGGCGTTCCACGGGACCGACGGCCACTTCGACCGGCAGAAGTTCGACCAGGTGCTGCAGGCGAGCCGGCTGACGGAGAAGCGCCTGCTGGCGCTGGTGAGCGACGACCTGATGTCGCGTGGCCTCCTCGAGCCGGTGCGGGCGGCGGCGGCGGCGCCGGCGACGCTGGTGCGCACCTTGTTCGACTTCGTCGCCGAGACTCGGACGGTGGAGCTGGCGAGCGTGCCGTTCGCGTCGATGCCGGCGCCCCCGGAGCCGACGCCCGCGGTGCTGCACCGATTCTACGTCAATCATCCGAACGACTTCGAGGCGCCCGAGTACCGGCGCATCCGCGCCGTCGTGCTGTCGCCGGAGACGGCGGCGCGCGGCGTGGAGGTGCCGGAGGCGGACGTCAAGGCGGCCTACGAGGCGCAGAAGGCTCATCTGTTCCATCCGGCCCGGCGGTCGGTGCAGGTGGTGACGGTGCCGAGCCAGGCGAAGGCGAACGGCATCGCGGCGCTGTGGCGCGGCGGGGCGCAGTGGGCGTCGGTGCGTGCGCTGGCGGAGACCGACGGCGGCACGGCGGTGTCGCTGCCGGACGCGTCGGCGGCCGAGTTTCCGTCCGCGGCGCTCGGACGCGCGGTGTTCGCGGCCAACGAGGGGGCGATCACCGACCCGGCCGACGACGGGGCGGGCTGGGTGGTGCTGCGGGTGATCGGCTCGAAGGCGGCGTCGGGGGACTACGACAGCGAGCGGGGCATGCTGCACGAGCAGCTCGCCGAGCATCGTGCGGCGGCGGCGATCCAGGACAAGGTGGACCGGTTGCAGGATGCGGTGGCGGGCGGCGGGCTCGACAAGATCCCCGCCGATACCGGGGCGGTGCCGGCCGAGGGCACGCTGGACGCGCAGGGCATGACGGCAGGGGGCGATCCGGCGCCGCTGCCGGGGTCGGATGCGCTGAAGAAGGCCCTGGTCGCGCACGCGTTCGCGATGAAGCAGGGCGCGCCGGCGACGCTGCAGACGGGGCCCGGCGGCGGGTACTACGCGGTCGAGGTGCTGGGC
>CAXTUK010000356.1:0-2815 GCA_964247395.1 uncultured Acetobacteraceae bacterium | reverse complement strand
ACGCCTACAGGGGCAATGCCGCCTACGCGATCTCGCTCGATGGCCAGGTCGTCGGCAACGCCAGGATGGAGGTCGCCACGAGAAGTTCCGGCGCCACCGACGTGGTGACCATCCCGGGTCCGTTCCCATCCGGACGGCACAGCGTCAAGGTCACGTTCCTCAACGACGCCTATGCCGGGACGCCCAGCACCGACCGCAACATGTATTTCGACTGGGCCAAGTTCGACGGCGGCGTGCTCGACATGCCTCCGGCCGCCTTGCTGAGCACGGGCTCGAACGCCTCGGTCGGCTTCGCGGCGCCCTGACCCGGCGGAGATCTAGCCCGATCGGGACGGCATCTGGCCCGACGCGGCCAGTGCGGCGGCGACCGCCGACATGCGCCGGACCTGGTGGCGTATGACGTCGAGATCCTCGGGGCGCGGAGGACGGTTCTCCGCGCCCACGATCGCCGACGCGCCGTACGGCGAGCCCGCTTCGAGCATCGCCTCGTCGGTGTAGCCGGTGGGCACGATGATCATTCCGAGGTGCGCCATCGGCGCATAGAGCGACAGTGTCACCACTTCCGTCCCGCCATGCGGCCAGGACGCGGTCGCGAACGCGCCGCCGACCTTGCCGGCGAGCGCGCCGCGCTTCCATTGCGGACCGAGCTGGTCGAGGAAGCCCTTCAGCTCCGTCGCTATCGCCCCGAAATAGCACGGCGTCCCGAGCAGGATCGCGTCCGCCCACTCGGCATCGTCCTTGGCCGGCGCGTCATAGAGCGCGTTCTGGCGCGCGGCGCTCTCCGCCCAGCCCTCGGTCGCCGTCATCACGCTGTCCGGCACCACCTCGCGCGTCCGGCGCAGCCGCACCTCCGATCCCGCCTCGCGAGCGGCCTCGGCGGCCGCCAAGGCGAGCGCCTCGACCGAGCCGTTGCGCGAGTAGAAGGCGATCAGCAGGCGGGCTTGGCTGGGCATGAGCGAGGAAGTGAGATCGATCTCGTGAATGGTAAGCCAAAGCCTTGGGGCTCCGCCCCGATGTCAGACCGAAAGGATCTCCGCCACGTCCTCGAGCGACTTGCCTTCGGCGTCGATGCCGAGGGTGAATTCGGCCAGCGAGCCGAGCGCCATCAGCGCCGCCGCGATCAGGTAGCCGATGCTGACCGACCACGCGCGGCCGGTGCCGATCAGCAGCCCGAGCACGTAGGGCGCCAGCAGTCCGCCGGCCGCAGTGCCGAAGGCGTAGAACACCGCGATCGCCATCGCCCGCGTCTCGAGCGGGAATATCTCGCTCGCCGTCAGGTAGGCGCCGCAGGCGGCCGAGGACGAGACGAAGAAGATCGCCATCCAGAGCAGGGTCTGGGTGAAGGCATTGAGGTCGCCGAGACCGAACAGGATCGCGGTGGCGACCAGCAACGCCGCCGAAGCGCCGAACGTGCCTCCGATCATCCGGCGCCGCCCGACGCTGTCGAACAACGGGCCCAGGATGAAGGGCCCGAACAGGTTGCCCGCCGCGAGCGGCAGGATGTGCAGCCCGATCCGGTCGGGCGCCACGCCGTAGAACTTCGTCAGCACCAGCCCGTAGGTGAAGAAGATCGCATTGAACAGGAAAGCCTGGCTCAGCATCAGCACCATGACGAGCAGGCTGCGCTTCTTGTGGGTGTAGAACATCGCGTGCAGCACGACGCCGAGGCCGAAGCTCGGTCGCGGCTGGATCGACAGCGTTCCCTCGGGCTCCGGCAGGTGGTGCCCGAGCCCGCGCACGGCCTGCTCGATCGAGACCGTCGCCGCTTCCGCCTCGCGGGCGCGTCCGTGCGTGACGAGCCAGCGCGGGCTTTCCGGCACGAACCGGCGCAGCCAGATCACCGGCAGGCCGAGCAGGCCGCCGACCGCGAAACCGATCCGCCAGCCGACATTGGGCGCGAACATCGCCGGATTGGTCACCACCAGCGACGCGGCGGCGCCGAGGGCCGCGCCAGCCCAGTAGCTCGCATTGACCGCGAGGTTGACCCGCCCGCGTATCCTTGCCGGCGTCATCTCGTCGACCGCCGAGTTGATCGCCGCATACTCGCCGCCGATGCCGCAGCCGGTCAGGAAACGCGACAAGGCGAACGTGACCAGGCCCACCGAGCATGCCGACCCGAGGACGCCCAGCACGTAGACGCCGAGCGTCACGGCGAAGATCGCCCGCCTGCCGACCCGATCGGTCAGCCAGCCGAAGAACAGCGCGCCGCCGACCGCGCCGCCGATATAGGCCGACGCCGCCAGACCCACGTCGCCTGACGTCAGGTTCAGCGCCGCGTGCGAACGGAGCGCCGGACCGATCGAGCCTACGATGGTGACTTCCAGTCCATCGAGGATCCAGGTGATCCCGAGGGCCACGATCACCCCCATGTGGAACCGGCTCCATGGCAGCCGATCGAGCCGGGCCGGGATGTCGGTCTCCATCCTCGGCAGCGCCTGTGCGTCCATGGACGATCTCCTCCCCGCGAGCGAACCGTGAGCCGCCCCGAAGGGTTCCGTCTGCCGGAAGTCACGGGAGATGTCATGCGCACGCTCGTCATCCTGGCCGCGGTCGCCTTCCTCGCCGTCGTGCTCCAGGACGCGTTCGAGGTCATGCTGCTGCCGCGGCGCGTGCATCGCCGGTTCCGGCTGACTCGCTTCTTCTTCGTCGGCAGCTGGACCGTCTTCTCGTCGGTGGCGCTCCGGATGCCGCCCGGCTTCCGGCGCGAACGCTTCCTCAGCGCCTTCGGCGCGCTGGCGATGGTGGTCCTGTTCGCGATCTGGGCCACTTCGCTGATCGCCGGCTTCGGCGGCATCGACTGGGCGCTGCAGCCGCC
>CAXTUK010000355.1:1119-2817 GCA_964247395.1 uncultured Acetobacteraceae bacterium | reverse complement strand
CCACGATGCCGACATTGTCGGTCTCGAGGTTGAGCGCCATGCCCTTGAGGCCGGCGCCGGGGAACTCGACGAGCTCGCCCGCCATGACGTTCTGCAGGCCGAAGACGCGCGCGATGCCGTCGCCGACCGACAGCACCTGGCCGGTCTCGGCGACCTCGGCCTCGGTGTCGAAGCTCGCGATCTGCTGCTTGAGGATGTCGGAGATCTCGGCCGGACGGATGTCCATCACGCGGCTCCCTTCATGCGATAGGCCAGGCGCTGCAGCCGGCTCTTGATCGAGGCGTCGTAGAGGCGGGCGCCGACGCGCAGCGTCAGGCCGCCGAGCAGGTCGGGGTCGACCTCCTCGCGAAGCGCGACATTGCCGAGGCCCTGCGCGGTCAGGCGCGACTGCAGCTGCAGGCGCTGGTTGTCGGTGAGCGGGTGGGCGGTGGCGACGATCGCGGGGACCACCCCGCGGCGGGAGGCCTCGAGGGCGGCAAAGGCGGCGACGATCGCGCGCAGGCGGCCGAGCCGGCGGTTGGCGGCGACGACGCCGACGAAATCGAGCACGAGCTTGTCGAAGCCCTGTGCCTCGAGGGCGTGGCGCAGGCCGGGGCCGGCTTCGGCGGGACGGACGAGCGGGGAGCCGAGCAGGCGGCGCAGCTCCGGGCTCTGGTCGATCAGGCGGCCGAGGGACGCCATCTGGTCGGTGACGCCGTCGAGCTCCCGGCGATCGTCGGCCAGGCCGTAGAGCGCGCCGGCGTAGCGCGAGGCGAGGCTGCCCGCGGGCGCGTCGGCGCCAACCGTCGTTTCGGTGCTTGAGCCCAACCGTTTCCGCCCTTCGTCCCGCCGCGTGCGGTTACCATGGTGGACGGGACAAGACCAGCAGGCCGTTCACCGCGATCTCAGCCGGCCGATGCCAGGATCGGCAAGCCCCGCCGCGATCTCGGTCGACGCCCATTCGATGAAGATGCGCACGCGTGGCGAGAGCTGCCGGCCGCCGAGGTGGAGCAGGTAGACGGGGCTGGCGTTCGGCGGATGACCCGCCAGCACCTCGACCAATGCACCAGCCTCCAGCTCGTGGGCCACGCGGTAGCGCGGCACCTGGACCAGGCCGAGACCAAGTCGGGCCAGGGTCGCGTTGGTCGACGCCGCCGACACGGTCACCGACACGGGGAGTGACACCAGGCGCGTGCCGCCCTCGATCTGGAATTCCAGGGGCATCACCGCCCGCGTTGCCGAGGACATGAAGCCGATCATGCGGTGCCCCTCCAGGTCGTCGAGCGATTCCGGCACGCCGTGGCGCGCGAGGTAGGCGGGACTGGCGAACGTGCCCTCGGCGAGTGCGCCGAGCTTCCGGCCGACGAGGCCGCTGTCGGCCGGGTCGCCGACCCGGATGGCGCAATCCACGCCTTCGGCGACCATGTCGACGAGACGGTCCGACTCGCCGATGTGAAGCCGGATGTTAGGGAAGCGTTCGAGGAAGTCCGGCAGCCCGGGAAGCAGGTATTCCCGGGCGAACCTGCTGTGGACATCGATCCGCAACGGTCCGACCGGCACCGTCCGGGTCGCGGCGGCATCGGCGTCGTCGATCGCCGCGAGGATCGCCAGGGACCGCCGGTAGAAGTCCTCGCCTTCGGCGGGCAATGTCACCATGCGGGTGGTGCGGGCCCGCCGGCGGGCGCCGCCCGCGAGCAGCGGCGCGAGACTGCGCTTGGC
>CAXTUK010000355.1:0-1109 GCA_964247395.1 uncultured Acetobacteraceae bacterium | reverse complement strand
CAATGTCACCTTGCGCGTGGTGCGGGCCAGCAGGCGGACGCCGAGATGTCGCTCGAGCTGCTGGACGGCTTCCGATGCCCGTGATCGCTGCAGGCCAAGATCCGCGGCTGCCTGGGCGAAGCTGCGACGCTCGACCACGCGCGTGAAGGCCTGCATCGCATCGATCCGGTCCATCGCGATTGTTCCAGCATGGCGGCCAGCAGAACGGTTTTATGCTCCTAATCTGGACCGAACGCCATCCGCATGTGTGGTCCGGCAAGAAGGACAGTCTCCATGGCCGACACGCGGCGCTGCGCGATCATCACCGGTTCATCCAAGGGCATCGGTGCGGCCGTCGCCGAACGGCTTGCGAGGGACGGCTTCGCGGTCGTCATCAACTACGCCAGCAGCGCCGGGGCGGCCGACGCGCTCGCGGCCAAGATCAAGGCGGCCGGCGGCCAGGCGATCGCCGTCAAGGCCGATGTGAGCGACCCGGCGACGGTCACCGCCTTGTTCGACCAGGCGACAGACGCGTTCGGCGGCGTTGACGTGCTCGTCAACAATGCCGGCATCATGAAGCTGAAGCCGGTCGCCGAGACCGAGGACGCGCTGTTCGACCAGCATATCGCGATCAACCTGAAAGGCACGTTCAACGGCCTTCGCGAAGCGGCGCGTCGGATGCGCGATAGCGGCCGGATCGTCAGCTTCTCTTCGAGCGTCGTCGGATTGTATCAGCCGACCTACGCCGCCTATGCGGCGACCAAGGGCGCCGTGGAAGCCATCACCCACATCCTCGCCAAGGAACTGGGCAAGCGCGGCATCACGGTGAACGTCGTCGCCCCCGGCCCGGTCGCGACCGAGCTGTTCCTCGGCGACAAGTCCGATGAGCAGGTCGCGGCCGTCACGAAGATGATCCCGCTTGGACGACTCGGCGAGCCCGAGGACATCGCCCGCGTGGTGGCGTTCCTCGCCGGACCCGACGGCGGATGGGTCAACGGCCAAGTGCTGCGTGCCAATGGCGGCATCGTCTGAGGGGGGCGCGTCCATGAACCAGATCGCCCTGGTCACCGGCGCGTCTAGTGCACTGACTCTGACGGATGGTTCACGGCGAGCTTTGTCCTGATTGCTTT
>CAXTUK010000354.1:0-2834 GCA_964247395.1 uncultured Acetobacteraceae bacterium | reverse complement strand
CCGGCGCGGCGGGCGCGCCGGACCAGGCCGATGGCCGGCACCGGCCGCCGGCTGGCCGCCGGCAGGGGGCGCGCACGGCGCTGCGGGCCGCGGCACGTCGGGCCAGGTGCGCGCGGGCGGCATCGAGTTCCGGCCCGACCAGGACCAGTGGCGCACAGCCCCTGGCGTCCCAGGCGAACCAGCTGGCGTCGCACGCGCCCGCGAAATCCGGGTGCGGCGCGAAGACCGTGTCGTGGCGGTGCGCGAAGCTCGTCCGGTTGCCGGTATCGAGATAGGTCTCGGCGGCCAGGCCGTTGGCGAGCACGACGTCGTGCGTCTCGAGCTCGATGTGATGATAGGTGATCGATCGCAGGTCGAGCTGTTCGACGCTCTCGTCGTTGACGAGGTACTTGGCCGGGATGAGCACGCCGTCCACGAGGATGGAGTGGTCGGGCGAGAGCAGCAGGTCGCGCGACGGCGACGCGTCGGCGAAGGCGCCCGCCTCGATCCGGACCGGCCGGACGGTGTCGGGGCGCGGATGGCGGGCGATGTCGACCTGGCGATGGCCGGTCCAGATCACGCGCCTGGCCTGTCCGGAGAGGGTCAGGACCAGGTCGCCGACGCCGATCGCCTCGACGGCGATCTCGCCCTCGGGTGTCGAGATCATCGTGCCGGCCGCGAAGCAGGGCGGCGCGTACGCGGTCGGGTTGGTGTTCGAGACCGTGGTCGAATAGGTCGTCGTGGTGTTGCCGGCCTGCGAGACGCTGGTGTCGGACAGCAGTTCGTAGTTGCCGCCGTAGGGGTCCGCCGGGTTGGTCGGATCGTAGGTGCCGTTCGGGCTGGTCAGTCCGAGCAGCACCTGACCGCCATTGATGGCGACGATGTCGGCATCGTAGGTCGCCACCACGGTGCCGGCCGGGTCGACGTCATCGACCACGACGGAGCCGAGCCCGAAATTGCCGACCGCGGTCGTCGAGTAGGACACGACCTTGGCCGACAGCGCCACGCCGCCAGAGGCGGCGGCCTGGTCGGCGTTAGAGAAGTTGCCGGGGCCGTCCGCCGACACGGCGACGGAGCCATCGCCGTTGAACGTCGGCGTGAAGAAGGTGTTCTCGGCGTAATTGTCCGGCCCGAACGTCAAGCCGGCGAGCGTCGAGAGGTCGGCCATTACGAGGTCTCCGAGGGGTGGGAGGCGGCGGTGATAGACTTGTTAGGGCCTGCCTTACCACAAAATCGACCGGCTTTGCACGTCGATGCAAAAAAAGAGAGGGCCGCGATCCAGGTCCCGCACCTATGAGGCAGCCTGCTTTGAGCTATAACGGCGTCCGATGAATCTGCTCAGTCCGCTCGACGCGGCGATCGCCTTCGACCCCGAGTGGTACCTCGAAGCCTATCCCGACGTGGCCGGCGCGGGGCTCGATCCGCTCGCCCACTACATGGAGCATGGCCGCGCCGAGGACCGGCTGCCGTGCGCCGAAGCCACCGTGATCCGCGCGTCGCGCCTGCTCGACCTCAACTACTACATCATGAACGGCGACGACGTGCGCCGCGCCGGCCTCGATCCGTTCGAGCATTTCTGCCGGCACGGATCGGAAGAGGCGCGCCGCCCCAACCCGTATTTCGACCCGGTCTGGTACCTGGGCCAGTACGGCAAGCCTCGCTTCATGGGCGCGGTCGCGCATTACGTGCTGTCCGGCGAGCCGCGCGGCCTCAGGCCGAGCCTGCTGTTCGATCCGGTCTGGTATCGCCAGGTCAACGGCCTCGCGCCGGGCGAGAACGCGCTGGCGCACTATCTCGTCCATCGCGGCACCGGCGACGTCAGCCCGCTGCCGGCCTTCGACGTGCGGTTCTACATGGGGCGCTACGGCGACCAGGTCCTCCCTGGCCGCGACCCGTTCGGCCATTATCTCGCCGTCGGCGGACCGCGCGATTTCGACCCGTCGCCCTGGTTCGATGCGGCCGCCTACCGACGCGCCCGCATGGACGGCGCGCACGCCGCCGAACCGCCGCTGCTGCACTTCCTGCGCTCGAGCCTCGGCGGCGTCCGGGCGTTGCCGAAGGCCGACTTGGAGCCGGCGCCCGCGCCGTCGCGCGCGGAACCGTCTCCCGCGCCGACGAGGCCCGCCGCGCGGCCGCGCCGTCCGGTCGACCCGATGGAACGCCGTGCGATGGTCCGCACGCTCGCCTCCGCCTTCATCGACGAGGAGGCCTACATCGCCGCACTCGGCGGCCCGCGCGAGGACCCGGCGACGATCGAGACCTATCTCGCGCATCCGCCGCTCGAACGGCCGACGCTGAGCCCGTTCTTCGACCCGGTCTTCTATCTCGGCCGCCACCCCGAGCTTCGCGCGCAGGAGCGCGATCCGCTGCTGCACTTCCTGCGTGCCGGCCTCGCCAAGAGCTACGACCCGCATCCGCTCGTCGAGCTTGCCTTCATCAGGGAGCGCGGCGACGAGATCGCCAACGGCCCGCACGCCGACGCCGCGCTGGCCGAGCTGCTGCACCGGGGGCTGCGCGATCCTGGTCCCTATTTCTCGGTTCGCCACTATCTCGAGCAGACCGGCAAGGAGATCGCGGTGATCGGCTCGCCGTTGCGCCACTTCCTGACGACCGGGCTGGATCAGGGCCTGCAACCGAACCCCTTCCTCGACCTCGCCTGGTACAGGCAGCAGGACGCGGCGCGGCCGCAGGCGGGGCTCGCCGCACTCCGTCATTTCGTGCTGCTCGGCGATCCCAGCGGGCAATCGCCCGGTCCCGAATTCGACAGCGCGTGGTACCTCGAGCGCTATCCCGACATACGCGACGCCAGGCTCTCGCCGCTGCGTCATTTCCTGGCCTACGGGCAGGCCGAGAAC
>CAXTUK010000353.1:266-2842 GCA_964247395.1 uncultured Acetobacteraceae bacterium | reverse complement strand
ATGCAGCGCGCGGGCGCCTACCCGCCGCCGCCGGGAGCGAACCCGCTGCTGGGTCTGGAGGTCGCAGGCGAGATCGAGGCGGTGGGCGATGGCGTGATCGAGTGGCGCCCGGGCGAGAAGGTGACGGCGCTGGTCAATGGCGGCGGCTACGCGGAGTACTGCGTGGCGCCGGCGGCCCAGTGCCTGCCGTTCCCGGACGGGCTGGACGCGGTGCAGGCGGCGTCGTTGCCGGAGAATCATTTCACGGTGTGGGCGAACGTGTTCGCGCCGCTCGAACGGGCGGGCGCCGCGCTCAGGCCGGGCGAGACGCTGCTGGTGCATGGCGGATCGAGCGGGATCGGCGTGACCGCGATCCAGCTGGCGAAAGCGCTGGGATCGCGTGTGCTGGCAACGGCGGGCAGCCGGGAGAAATGCGACGCGTGCGTTCGCCTCGGCGCGGACGCCGCGATGAACTACCGGGAGACGGACTTCGCCGAGGGCGTGCGCGAGTTCACCGGCGCAAGCGGCGTCGATGTGGTGCTCGACATGGTGGGCGGTCCTTATTTCGCCCGCAACCTCGCAAGCCTCGCGAAGGACGGACGGTTGTCGATCATCGCGGTGTCGAACGGCCCGGTGGCCGAGAAGGTCGATCTGCGGCCGATCATGCTCAAGCGGCTGCGGGTGATGGGCTCGACGCTGCGACCGCGCAGCGCTGCCGAGAAGGCGGAGATCGCGGCGGATCTGCGGCGCGTGGTGTGGCCGTTGATCGCGGCGGGCACGGTGCGACCGGTGATCGAGGCGACATTGCCGCTGGAGCGGGCGGCGGACGCGCACGCGCTGATGGAGCGGGGATCGCACATCGGCAAGATCGTGCTCACGACCCATTGAGGCTGAACGCGATCGAGGCGGGCCCTGCCCGGTCGGGGCTCGCGCCGGTCGTGCTGCTGCACGGCCTGTTCGGCCAGGCGCGAAACCTGGGCCGGTTGCAGCGGCGTCTCTCGTCGGATCGGCTCGTGGTGGCGTTCGACCTGCGAAGCCATGGTGCGAGCACGGCGGGGCTGCTCGAGCCGCGGGCGATGGCGGCCGACGTGGCCGAGACGATGGGCGCGCTCGGGATGAACCGGGCGGTGGTGGCCGGGCACTCGCTCGGCGGCAAGGTGGCGATGGCGGTGGCGCTGGACCATCCGGATACGGTGCTGCGGCTGCTGGTGGCCGACATCGCGCCGGTCGCCCATGCGCACGGCAACGTCCGGCTCGCGCGCGCGCTGCAGGCGCTGACGCTGACGGCGGGGCTGACGCGGGCGGCGGCGGATGCGGCGCTGACGCCGGCGATCGACGATCCGGCGGTGCGGTCACTGCTGCTGCAGAACCTATCGACCGGGGAACGGCCGCACTGGCGGTTCGGGCTCGACGAGATCGCGCGGTCGATCGATCTGGCGGAAGGATGGCCGGCGTGGCCGAAGGAAACGCGTTACGACGGCCCGTCGCTGTTCGTCCGCGGCGGCCGCTCGAACCACCTGCTGGAGGAGCACATGGCGGTGATCCGGCCGTTGTTCCCGGCGGCGGAGATGGTGTCGATCGACGGTGCGGGCCATTGGCTGCACGGGGAGAAGCCGGACGAGTTCCTGGCCGTGACGCGGGGTTTCGTGGCGGGCGCGGACGCGGTCAGGCGGTGACCGCACTGGGCTTGACGCCGCGGCCTTCCTCGGCGGCCCGCCAGAGATACCAGGCGGCGGTGCTGCGGTGCGGCGCCCAGGCGAGGCCGAGGATGGCGAGATCCTTGGGCTTGGGCTGCACCGCGAGGCCCTTGAGCCGGCGATAGCCCTCGCGGACGCCGAAATCGTCGACCGGCAGCACGTCCGGCCGTCCGAGGGTGAAGATCAGCAGCATCTCGACCGTCCAGCGTCCGACGCCGCGGATCGGGACGAGACGTTCGATCAGCGTCGGATCGGCGAGACGCGCGGCGGCGGGGCGGCTCGGGACGATCCCGAGATCGGCGTGACGAGCGATGTCGCGGATCGACGCCGTCTTGCCGGCGGAGAAGCCGGCGGCGCGGAAGCTCTCGTCGGTCAGGGCAAGGATGTCGGCCGGGGTGGGGAATGCGCCTCCGAAGGGCGCCAGGAAGCGGCCGAGAATGGCTTCGGCGGCGCGGCCATGCACCTGCTGGTGGGCGATCGCACGCACCAGCGCCTCGAAGGGCGAGCGGGTGCGGTTGGGATCGAGCCGGCAGCGTCCGACGCGACCGATCAGGGCGGCGAAGTCCGGGTCTGTGGCGAGATGACGGCTCGCGGCGTCGCGCGGGCGGAACGGCGGGAGGGCCATGCCCGGGTAGGCAACAGACGCGCGGTGGCTTGGCAAGCGCCGGCGTGGCAGTTATCGCGCAGGCTTTGAGCGGACCACCACCATCGACTTGCTGGTTGAGAGGGCGCGCGCTTCGTTGCGGCCGGGAACGCTGGAGGCGGCGGATACGGGCGGTCTCGCGTCGCTGCCCGGCGGGATGCGGCCGCTGGTCCGACGGCGGCGCCGGCGTTCGCGGCTGCGGGCGGCCGTGGCCGGTTCGGGATGCGCCCACCTGCTGGTGCTGGCGTTGCTGCTGC
>CAXTUK010000353.1:0-256 GCA_964247395.1 uncultured Acetobacteraceae bacterium | reverse complement strand
AGGCCGGAGGCGCATCACGGCTCGCCGGCCGAACCGCCGGGCGTCGAGATGATCTTCGGGCACAACGGCAGCGCGGGCCTGCAGGGAACTTCGGTGCCGCGGGCGGAGCAGGGATCGGCACCTCCGCCGCAGGCAGCACCGGCGCCGCAGGCAGCACCGGCGCCGGAGCCGCTGCCGCCGCCCCAGGAGGTCCAGCCGTCACCGGCGCCGCCTGCGCCCGCGCCACTGCTGCCTCGGGAGCACGAAGCAGCGGTGG
>CAXTUK010000352.1:0-2862 GCA_964247395.1 uncultured Acetobacteraceae bacterium | reverse complement strand
GCAGCGCCGACCGCGACGTTGACCGGGCCGGCGCCTTCGAACGCGGGCGCCGAACGAACCTGATCGATCGTCATGCCGGTTCGTATCGGTCCGTCGGGCGTCTTTCCCGGGAACGAGATCTGGGTCCAGGCGACTGCGATCTTGCGATTGCCGACGCCGAGGAAGCCGCCGGTCTCGACGAGAACGGCACGTGGCTGTCCGTCCGGGTCGACGAGCACGTCGATGACGTGACCGATGTCGAGCTTGTCGGGCCCGATCACCTCGCGGTCCATCAGCCCGGCCAAGCGTAGTCGGTCGGTTCTGACCGGCGCGGGCTTGGCGATCGCAGCAGGCTCCGGCACCGCCTCGATGGGAGGCGGCGGCGCCGGGATCGCGGGCGACCCGGTCTCCGGTTCCGGAGCGGCAAGTGGCGGGGGGGACGGTGCGACCTCCGGAGGATGTGCGAACCTGACGTCCGCGGGACGTGGCCTCCCGTCCGCGGCCGGAAGCCCAGTTGCGAGAAGCAGCGCCGTGGCCGCGCTGCGCAGGAGGTCTCGGAGCCGCATCGCCACCCAAGTCCGATGACGGCGCACTCTGGCCGTCGCTCCGGCGGCCGGCAAGATCATGGACGGCATCCGCGGACATCGTGACGCGTTCCGAACTCGCGAGGAGTTTGGTTCATGAGCGAGATTTCCGAACACGCGGTGCTGGCGTCCGAAACGCCGCCGCAGACCGGCCCGCGCGTCGCGCTGGTGACAGGAAGCGCCGCCGGCATCGGGTCGGCGATCGCCGCCCGCCTGGCGCGCGCAGGTTGGCAGGTGCTCTGCCTCGACAGGAACGAGGCGGCGCTCGAGGAGACCTGCCAGGCGATCGGTCAGGGTGCGCATGCGCTCGTGGCCGACGTCGCGGACGAGGCCGCCGTGACCAAGGCGATCGAGGTGACGCGCGTGCATTTCCATCGTCTGGATGCGTTGGTGTGCAACGCCGGAATGATGATCAGGCGCAAGCTGGCGGCCCTCACATCGGAGGATTTCCGGCGAGTGCTGGACGTCAATCTGACGAGCACGTTCCTGCTGGTCCGCGCCGCCGAGGACCTGTTGCGCGCGTCGAAGGGCTCGGTCCTGACGATCGCGTCGACGCGCGCGCACATGTCGGAGCCCGATACGGAGAGCTACGCCGCGTCCAAGGGAGGCCTGCTGGCGCTGAGCCATGCGCTGGCGATCAGTCTGGGACCCGAGGTGCGGGTCAATGTCATCAGTCCCGGATGGATCGACGTGACCGGCGATCCCTTGCGCGCCAACGACCATGAGCAGCACCCGGCCGGGCGGGTCGGGAGGCCGGACGACGTCGCCTCCCTCGCCAGTTGGTTGCTGGGCACGGGAAGCGGCTTCGTCACCGGTGCCGAATTCGTGATCGACGGGGGCATGACGCGCAAGATGATCTATCTCGATTGATCGTGACCAAGTGCAACGAGAGGTGCCGTTCCGCGGGCTGACGCGCTAAATGCACATTGAATGGAGCCGTCGCCGCACATCCTGATCGTGGATGACGACCGGGAGATCAGGGATCTCCTGGCGAAGTTCCTTGAGCGGAACGGAATGCGGGTCAGCACGGCGCGCGACGGGCGCGAGACGCGTCGGGTGTGGACACAGGGTCATTACGCGCTGGTGGTGCTCGACCTGATGCTTCCCGGAGAGGGCGGCTTCGAGGTCGCACGGTGGCTCCGTTCGCAGGCCGACGTTCCCATCGTGATGCTCACGGCGATGGGCGACGACACCGATCGGATCATCGGGCTTGAGCTTGGCGCGGACGATTACGTGGCCAAGCCGTTCAATCCACGCGAGCTGCTGGCACGGATCAGAGCCGTGCTCCGTCGGGCCAGTGCGCGCGACGAAAAGGTCGAACTCGACACGCGCAAGCTATGCTTCAGCGGCTGGACGGTCGAGCCGGCACGCCGCCGCCTGCTGAACCCGCAAGGTGTCGAGGTCGCACTCACCGGCGGTGAATACGACCTGCTGATCGCGCTGCTGGATCGAGCCAACCGGGTATTGACACGCGACATGCTGCTCGACCTGCTGCGTGGACGGCAGGCCGGCCCGTTCGACCGGGCGATCGACGTCGCGATCAGCCGGCTGCGGCGGAAGCTGGAGGATGGCGGGCGTCACGCGCAGGTGATCAAGACGGTTCGCGGCGGTGGTTACGTGCTGGCGGCCGACGTTGAGCGAACAGCCTGAGGATAGGGGCTCCCCCCTCTGGACCGCCCTAACCTCAGACTGCTGCCGCGCAGCCTGGCGACGCGAACCGCCCTGGTGATGGTGGCCGGGTTCGCGGTCGTGCAGGCCTTGGGCTTGGCAATCCACACGCGCGACGAAGCGATGGGCCATCGGCTGATGGAAGACCGGCTGCTCGCGATACGCGCGATGAACACCTATCGCAGCGTGGCCGAGACGGCGCCGCAGCAGCGGGATGCGGAGATCAGGCATCTCCGCGGTTCGGTCCGGCCGCTGCACATCAGCCTCGATCCGGGTCCGGATTTCGGCGACCTGCCGCCCGCGCCGCCGCCGGTCCGGCGCTTCATGCGGATCAATCTCGTGACGGTGCCGTTACCGGGCGATCTGCGTCCGGCGCAGATCGAGATCGGCCGGGCGCCTGGAGCTGGACGTTACGCATTCGCGCTGGAGCTGCCGGACGCCTCCGGTTGGCTCAATCTCATGTTGCCCGCCTCCAGACCGGCGCTGTTCTCCGATCCCACATTCCCGATCGCCTGGCTGTTGATGACGGTCGCGGCGGGAGGGCTGACGGTCTGGGCGGTGCGGCGGCTGACCGCGCCGGTCCGCACGCTCGCCGACGCCGCGGACGCGCTCGGGCGAGACGTGCACGCAC
>CAXTUK010000351.1:238-2872 GCA_964247395.1 uncultured Acetobacteraceae bacterium | reverse complement strand
GGGCCGGGGCGCGATGCCGGCGGGAGGGGCCGCGGCGGCAACCGTGGGCGCCGCCACCCTCGGACGCGGCGCGATGCTGGGGGTGCTGGCCCGCGCCGCGCCGGCGCGCACCGATGGGCTGGCATCTCCGCTCGGCGGCGTGGCGGGGGCGAGGATCGCGGCTGGTCTGGTGCTGGCCTTGCTGCTCGCCGCTGGCCTGGACCGTCGCTGGGCGCTCGCTTCGATCGCGGCCGGTGTCGCCGGCCTGGTTGTCGGCGCCGTGTCACGCCGGCATTTCGGCGGCTTCACCGGCGATCTGCTGGGCGGAAGCGAGATCCTGGCGGAAACTGTCGCGTTGCTGGCGATCGCGAGGGTGCCTTGAACGTCCGACCCATTCATGCTCTCGCCTCACCACGACGGTGAGGGCATCGAGCAACCGGCCCGCGGCATCGCCGAGGCCGGTGAAGTCATTGGTCCCGCCGGGGTCATGCGGTTTCGAGGGCGAATGGCTGCCGGAGAAGGCCATCGACCAGTCCGGAAAGGCGCGCGCCGTGATCGGACCCGTCTCGAGAACGGTGACGCCGGCGTGCCGCTCGTCGCACTGGATGCGCTCGAAGGCGGCCTCGACCGCCTCCGTCGTGCCTTCGAGGATCTGGGCGAAGCAGCCGTCGGTGAACAGCAGGCCGCCGGTGACGCCGTCGCGCGCGTTGTTCGCCCGGGACCTGGCGAGGATGCGCTCGATCTCGGACGCGACCGAAGCCGGCGAGCCGGTCAGCAGGTTGCGGCTGCAATAGGACACTCGGTAGAGACCCATGTTCCATGACCTCGTCGATTAATTGCCGAACCGGGCGAGCAGATGCCCGACCTCGCCCGCGGGAACCGGCTTGCTGAACAGGTAGCCTTGCACCGACTGGCAGCCGCCCGACCGGATCCGGTCGAGCTGTTCGGCCGTCTCGACGCCTTCGGCGATCGTCGACATGCCGAGGCTGACGCCGAGCGCGGTGATGGCGCGGATGACGGCGTTCTGGCTGGCGAGATCGCCCTGATCGCGAACGAACGACCGGTCGATCTTGATCTTGTCGAACGGGAAACTGTTCAGCTGGCTCAACGACGAGTAGCCGGTTCCAAAATCGTCCATGGCGATGCGGACGTCCATGGCGCGCAGTCGGTGCAATGCCGCCAGGACCGAGACCTCGTTTCGAAGCAGGACGCTCTCGGTGATCTCGACCTCGAGCCGGTGTCCCGGCAGCCCGGAAGCGGCGAGCGATTCGGCGACGGTCTCGACGAGGCGATCGGCATCCTCGAACTGCAACGGCGACACGTTGACCGAGATCGAGACGTGAGCCGGCCAACGCGTGGCCTCGTGACAGGCCTCGCGCATCACCCACTCGCCGAGGGGCACGATCATGCCGATCTCCTCGGCCAGCGGGATGAAGTCCCCGGGCGCGACCAGTCCTCGCACCGGATGGCGCCAGCGGAGCAGGGCCTCGAAGCCGACCACGAGCTCCGTCTCGAGATCGATCTGCGGCTGGTAGAACAGTTCGAATTCCCGCATCGCGATCGCGCGACGCAGGTCGAGCTCCAGCGAGCGTCGAGCCGTCGCCCTGACGTCCATCTCCGGGCGGAAGGCGACGAACTGGTTCCGGCCGAGCCTCTTCGCCTCGTAGAGCGCGAGGTCGGCGTTGCGGACCAGGTGATCGAACTGGCGCCCGTCGGCCGGCGACAGCGCCAGGCCGACGCTGGCGCTCACGGTCAGGAGATGGCCGTCGACGAGATAGGGTCGCCCGAGCATGTCGACGAGCCGGCCAGTCAGCTCGAACAGGCCCGGCAGGTCGGACGCGGGAGAGACGAAGGCGGCGAACTCGTCGCCGCCGAGACGGGCGACGAGATCATGATGCCGCATGACCGAGCGGAGCCGCTTGGAGACGAGTCGCAGCAGGCCGTCACCGACGGGATGACCCAGGGTGTCGTTGATCATCTTGAACCGGTCGATATCGACCAGCAGCACGGCCTGTGCGATCGCGTCCGGCAGCGCATCGTCGAGCCTTGCGGATACGCGGGTCTTGAAGAGCTGCCGGTTCGGCAGGCCGGTGAGCGGATCGCACATCGCCTGCTCGATCGCCCTGGTCTCGGCATCGCGCAACGCGGTCACGTCCTCGAACGAGGCCATCGCGCAGCCGTCGCCGAGCCGAACGATGCCGACGGCGAGGAACCGGACCGGGCTGCCGGGCGGCATCGCCAGCGTGGTCCGCTGTTCCGGCACTCCGGCGCCGACCGAGAGGCAAAGCTGATGGATGCGCGTCACGCCTTCCGCGTCGAGCACCTCGCTGCCTTCGAGCAGGTCGACGACCGTCGCGGCATCGATGGCCGAGCGGCGCGGAACGCCGAGGGCGGCGGGGAGGCGCTCGCTGATGAAGCGGATCGTGAGGTCGTCATCGAACGTCAGCAGGGCGGCCGGTGTCCCGTTCAGCGCCGCGCGCAGGTGCGAGCTGTGGGCCGGCTCGCACGTGGTCGGAGGCGGCGGGGACAGAACGGACGATGACACGACGTGCTCCGGTGGGATCGCGCCATCGATCTTCGTCGACAATCGTCACGGCCCGGTTAATCGCCCGGCGAGCCGCGTCCTGCTACGCCGACCCGGGGAGGCCGAGCAGG
>CAXTUK010000351.1:0-217 GCA_964247395.1 uncultured Acetobacteraceae bacterium | reverse complement strand
TTCGGAGAACTGCTCCGACACCAGCGCGAGCCCGGCCTCGGCGCAGGCCGTCCAGCGCTGCCGGTCCTCGTGCAAGGCCGCGATCAGCCCGGCGAGCGCGTCCGGATCATCGCTTGCCAGGGAGGCGAGCGGCGGCGGCAGCGCGAAGCCCTCCGCGGCGAAGCGCGTGCAGACGCAGGGCACGCCGGCGGCGAGGCTGTCGAGGACCTCGCCGGCC
>CAXTUK010000350.1:0-2883 GCA_964247395.1 uncultured Acetobacteraceae bacterium | reverse complement strand
CGCCTGGCGCTGACCGGCGAGGACCAGGGCCCCGAGCTCCGCGCCCTCCTGCCGCTGATCGGCCGGCCTCGCACTGCCCGCCGTCTCGCCTTCGCTCGCGCGTAGCGTCGGCAAGGAGATCACGATGACCGCACCACTGACCGGCAAGACCGCCTGGATCACCGGCGCTGGCAGCGGCATCGGCGAGGCCGCCGCGCACGCGCTGGCGCAGGCCGGTGCGACGGTCGTGCTGACCGGTCGCCGCGCCACCGAACTCGCGCGCGTCGCCGCCGACGTCCGGGCCGCCGGCGCCATCGCCCATGTCCGCCCCGGCGACGTCACCCGCGCCGACGAGATGCACGCCATCGCGCGCTGGATGGCCGCCGCCCTCGGCCGCATCGACATCCTCGTCAACAACGCCGGCGCCAACATCCGCGACCGTTCCTGGGCCGAACTGACCGCGACCGGCGCCGAGCAGGTGATCGCCACCAACCTCACCGCCGCCTTCACCTGCGTGACCGCGGTGCTGCCCGTCATGCGCGCCCAGGGCGGCGGCCTGCTGATCCACACCGCGAGCTGGGCCGGCCGTCATCCGAGCCCGGTGTCGGGCGCCGCCTACTCCGCCGCCAAGCATGGCGTCATCGCCATGAGCCACCTCATCAACGTCGAGGAATGCGTCAACGCCATCCGCTCGACCGCGATCTGCCCCGCCGAGGTCGCGACCTCGATTCTCGACCGTCGTCCGGTGCCGACCCCGGCCGCCGAGCGGGCCCGCATGCTGCAGCCCGCCGATCTCGGCGACCTGATCCGCATCGTCGCCACGCTTCCGCCGCATGTCTGCATCAACGAGGTCGTCATCTCGCCCACCTGGAACCGCATGTTCGCTGCCGTCGCCGCCGCGGGATAGGTTGCCCGCGCCGCCACGATCAGCCGCGCGGTCATGGTCTCAGTGTGGCAAACGACATCTTGACGGTATGTATCTGTTTTGATACAGGAGACCCGTGAAGCCGATAGCCTTTCTCGGTGATAGCCTGGCACGTCTTCGGAACTTCCCGGATGAAGCGCGCTCGGAGGCAGGGTTTCAGCTTCGAGAAGTCCAGAGAGGCAACGACCCTGTCGACTGGAAGCCGCTCAAGACGGTCGGACAAGGGTGAGGGAGATCCGAACAAGTGAGGAAGCGGGGACGTTCCGAGTGATCTATTCGGCAACGTCAGGCAACACGGTTGTCGTCCTCCACGCTTTCCAGAAGAAAACGCAGCAGACGACACAGCGGGATCTCGACCTAGTGGTCCGATCCTGACGCTCACTACCTGAGCGTCAGGTGAATCGGCACACCAAATCAAAGGCTAGTGGGAAAAGCTGACGGCTCTTTCCGTCAGGTTTTATCCACTAGCGGCAAGCCGCTTGAAATCATGGAGGAGCTAGCAATGGAAGCCGAGATATTCGAGGACGTGTTCGACGCCCTGGCCGATACACCGGCCGAGGCCGCGAACATGAAGGCAAGGGCAGATCTGCTTGCGGCCCTGGTCGAGCGGGTCCGGTCCTGGGGGCTTCCGCAAGGGGCTGCGGCGGAGCGGCTGGCGATCACCCGACCCCGGCTGAATGACCTGCTGCGGGGCAGGCTCGGGAAGTTCTCTCTCGATGCCCTGGTCAATCTCACCGTGGCAGCTGGGCTTACCCTGGAGTTCAGGATCGGGGAGGCCGCCTGACGCCTCTCCAGACCTTCTCACGGGGTTCCGGCCTATCGCAGCCCGGAGCGCGAGAATCATGTTGCGACCAAGTCACGAGTCTCGGTAAGCAGGTCCGCCACCCGAGACGCTTTCGAGGCGTTTGCCTTCCGGCGATCGTGTGACGGGGTTCAGAGAGCCACGACCCCGACGGCACGCACGCCGACGTGGCAGCCAGGAACCACGACCATGCCAACCGCGAAGAAGACGGCCGCACCGGCCAGCACCGCCAAGGACCCGAAGAAGGCGACCAAGCCGGCCGCCGCGCCGGAAATGGCGAAGGCCAAGAAGAGCGCCTCGCCAAAGAAGAAGTAGCGCGGCCCAGGACCCCGCGCAGGCGTATCGCGTCCAGTCCTGCGCGGGTGCGGCGCCCATGGCTTGGCGCCCATGGCCCGGCGCCGGTCAGAGCGGCGGGTAGACCACTCCCGTCAGCTCCTCCGACACGCGCCAGAGCCGCGCGCCGGCCGCCCGGTCGGAGGCCTGTGGTGCCACGGACGCGAGACGCGGCATCCCGCGCACCTCCATCAATCCGTCCGGTCCCCAATACTGGCCGCCCCCGGCGTCCGGCATCGTCGACGCATAGAGGCCAGGCAGCGCGCCCGCCCTCACATCCTGCCCGAGCACGCCGATCGCGGCCTTGCTCAGCGAAGCGACGACCTTCGGCATTCCGATCGCATCCATGAACCCGGTCGTCGCGACCCCCGGATGCGCCGCCACGCTCACCAGGCGCGACCCCGCCGCACGCGCCCGGCGATCGAGCTCGAGCGCGAACATCAGGTTGG
Source organism: uncultured Acetobacteraceae bacterium (assembly GCA_964247395.1). GTDB lineage: Bacteria > Pseudomonadota > Alphaproteobacteria > Acetobacterales > Acetobacteraceae > CAXTPV01. The sequence continues at coordinate 395 of CAXTUK010000350.1, read as the reverse complement.
CGAGCTTGGATTGCGCATAACCCGTGCTGCCGCTGTATCGCCGCTCCTGCTGCAGGTCGTCGAAATCGATGCGGCCCCGCCGATGCGCGATGCTGGCGATCGTCACCACCCGCGGCGCGTCCGACCGCAGCAGCGCGCCCGCCAGCAGGCCCGTCAGGGCGAAATGGCCGAGATGGTTGGTCGCGATCATCCGCTCGAACCCGTCCACGGTCACCGCGCGCCTGGACTGCATCAGCCCGGCATTGTTGAGCAGCAGGTCCAGTCTCGGCAGCCCGTCCGTCCGGGCCGCGAACGCCCGCACGCTGGCGAGATCAGCCATGTCGACCAGCGAGACGCTCGCCTCCGCGCCCGGGTGCGCGGCCTTGATCCGTCGCAGCGTCGCCTCGCCGCGCGAG
>CAXTUK010000349.1:2633-2890 GCA_964247395.1 uncultured Acetobacteraceae bacterium | reverse complement strand
GGTGAAGATAGAGGCTCAGGTCGTCGGGGATCGTGTCGCCGCGTCCGAACACCTCGTCGAGCAGGGCGCGGTAGCGGTCGCCGAGGATGATCGTGTGGTGGGCAGTGGCCTCATAGCGACGGCCGGTTCCGAAATAGAGCACGAAGAGCCCCATCGAATACGACAGTCGGTCGAGACGGCGGCGGCGCCAGCGGCGCTTGCGCACGCCTGGCAGCAGGTCGGCGTAGACGGCCGGGGCGTCGGCGTTGGCGATGACG
>CAXTUK010000349.1:0-2623 GCA_964247395.1 uncultured Acetobacteraceae bacterium | reverse complement strand
GCGTATTCTTTTTAGCTTGTATCTTTGCTAGCAAGGGGAGCGGAGCGGGGGGGGGTGGGGGTGGGGTTTGACTTGGGGGGCGGGCTGGATCTCGCCGCCGGCGTGTTCGACGCGGGTAAGGGGGGGGGGGGGGTGGGTGAGTTGGGGGGCGACGTCGGCGCCGAGACGGACGTGGATGCCGTGACGGCGCGCGAGATCGCCCAATGCGGCGACCAGGGCACCGGTGCCGCCACGCGGAAACCAGACGCCGTGGGCGCGCTCGAGATGCTGGATCAGCGCGTAGATGCCGCTGGTGTGGAACGGGTGGCCGCCGACCAGGAGGGGCTGCAGGCTGAAGACGCGGCGCAGGCTGTCGTCGCGGATTTTGCGACGCACCAATTCGTAGACCGAACGATATCCGCCGAGTGCGAGGAGTTCGGGAAGGGCTTTCGCCATCGTCGAGAGGCGGTGAAAGGGGGTCGCGCCGTAGCGCTCGTAGCCGGTCTCGTAGAGGGCGCGGGACAAGGCGAGAAGGCTGTCGAAGCCCTTGATGTCGTCGGGCGAGAAGCGGGCGATCTCGGCGCGCATCGCTTGCGGGTCGCCGGTGTAATCGAAGTGGCGGCGATCCTCGAAGGTGATGCGGTAGAAGGGCGAGACCGGCCGCAACTCGACATGGTCTCGAAGTTTCTCATTAAATAGATCGAACAGTTCCTCGAGCAGGAACGGGGCGGTGATGACGGTGGGGCCGGCGTCGAAGCGAAATCCGTCGTGCTCGACGACGCGGCCACGACCGCCGAGCTGGTCGAGACGATCGAGGAGCGTCACGTCCTGCCCGAGCGCTCGGGCGCGGAGCGCCGCGGCGATGCCGCCGAAGCCGGCGCCGACGACGATCGTGGCAGTCGGTGTCACGGTCGCGCTGGTGTCACTGCTTTTTCTGCATAGCAGCAAAGATTAAAAGGGGTTGATGAACCGCGGCATCGGGTAGATGGTCGCCGGCATCGGAGCTTGCCACCTCGATAGGGACGCACGAATGGGCGCGACGATCCGATCCAAACCGTTCGTCACCGCCGTATCGACCGTCGGCAACGGGCGAGCGAGGGCCGGGTCGGGGCTCCAGGCGCTGACCAGCTTCGTCGACACCGCGGTCCCTGCCCTGCTGCTGCTGACACTGATGGCGGCCGAGCAGAACAGCGACTCGGTGCCGGACCTGCAGCGACTGGCCTCCATGCTGAGCGAATGGCAGGACCTGGTCGGCGTCGGGCCGGACGGGCCGGACGCGACGACCTCGGCTGTGGGCCGGCTCTATCGGGCGGTGAACAGTCTCAAGGCACGGGCGGCGCTCGGCGACGCCTGAGCGGGTCATCGTGCGGCGGCGCGGCCGAACGGGCGATTGAGGCGGACGACCTCCAGATTGAGGACCGAGGCGAAGCTGACCCAGACGAGATAGGGAACGAGCAGCCAGGCGGCGAGCGACGAGCGTCCGCGAAAAGCCGCGATCAGGGCGACGATCGAGAGCCAGAGCGGCACAACCTCGATCAGGGCCCAGTCGGGGCGCTCGAACTTGAAGAACAGGCCGCTCCAGGCGGCGTTGAGCAAACCGTTGATTGCGAACAGGACGAGGACCGTTCTCTGCTCGCCGCCGGTGCCCGAGGAGCGCCAGGCGCGGACGGCGGAGGCGACGGTCAGCAGGCCGATGGTGGTCCAGGCGGGGCCGAACAGCCAGTCGGGCGGGTTCCAGGACGGTTTGCGCAGGGTCAGGTACCAGCCGGTGACGGAGGGAACGGTCAGCGCAAAGCCGGCGCCGAGCACGGCCGACATGCACATGAAGGCGACGACGATTTGGCCGATCACGCGGAGACGAGGCCGGTCAGGTGGGCCATGTTCTTGGCGAAGATGCGCAGATGGACGATGGGCTTGGCGCGGACGAGCTCCTTGGTCATGTAGGCGGTCCAGGTGAGCGACTGGACGTCGGGATCGCGGCAGATGGAGACGAAGCGTTCGCGGCGCGCGTCGCTCGCGTACCAGAAGCGCTGCATCAGGCCGAGGACACGAAAGACCTGGCCGTGGGCGCGCATGAAGTCGTGCCGGGCGCGTCTGAGAGCGCGCGGGTCGCTGGTGACGAGGAACCGGTCGACGGCGTTCGACGCGAGACGGCCGCCGAGCATGGCGTAGTAGAGGCCTTCGCCGGACGCGGGGGCGACGACGCCGGCGGCGTCGCCGGCGAGGACGACGTTGCGTCCGTCGTCCCAGCGCCTGAGCGGCTTGAGCGGAATGGGCGCGCCCTCGCGGCGGATGGTCTCGGCCTCGGCGAGGCCGGTGGTCTGGCGGAGCTGCGCGGTGGCGGGTCGCAGCGCGAAGCCTTTCCGCATGCTGCCGAGGCCGATGCTGGTGGTGGGACCGTGCGGGAACACCCAGCCGTAGAAATCGGGCGAGACGCGGCCCTCATAATGGACTTGGCAGACGGACGCTTCGGTGTCGGCGGGCGTGCGGACGATCTCGTGGTAGGCGAAAACGTAGCGCATGCGGTCGGCGCCGGGGATGGCGGCCGAGCGGGCCACGGCGGATTTGGCGCCGTCGGCGCCGATGACGGTGCGGGCGCCGAGCGTGAACGCGGCGCCGTCGCCGTTCGACGAGGGCTCGCGGC
>CAXTUK010000348.1:0-2920 GCA_964247395.1 uncultured Acetobacteraceae bacterium | reverse complement strand
TCGCCCGGCTGTCCGGGGTGCGGATGCTGGCCTGGCCGGCGCTCGCCTACGCCTCCGCACTGCGCGGCACCCCGCTGCTGGTGCAGATCTACCTGATCTATTACGGGCTGGCGCAGTTCGCCGCCGTGCGCCACTCGCCGCTGTGGCCGGTGCTGCGCCATGCCTGGCCATGCGCGCTGATCGCATTCTCGCTCAACATGGGCGCCTATGCGTCGGAGGTGGTGCGGGCGTCCATCCTGGCGGTGCCGGCGGGCGAGCGGGAAGCGGCGGCCGCACTCGGGCTGTCGCGGCCGGCGATCCTGCGCGCAGTGGTGCTGCCGCGCGCGTTGCGGCTCGGGCTGCCGGCGATCGTCAACGAGGTGCTGTTCCAGCTGAAGGCGACGTCGCTCGCGAGCACCGTGACGGTGCTCGACCTGACGGGTGTCGCGCGCCGGCTGTCGGCGGCGAGCTTCAGCACCACGCCGCTGGTGCAGGCGGGCCTGATCTATGCCGCGCTGGCGCTCTTGATAGGCGGTGCGGCGCACCTGCTCGAGCGCCGGCTGTCGCTGCCGGGCGCCGGACCCGGCAACCGCGTCCGGCGTGCGGCGTAGGCAGGCTCGACGGACAGGGAGACGTACGATGGCGATGGCGACCCGCAGGCTCGGCGATCTCGAGGTCGCCGCGATCGGTCTCGGCTGCATGGGCATGTCGGCGTTCTATGGCGGCCGCGAGGAATCCGAATCGGTCGCGACCCTGCGGCTGGCGATCGAGCGCGGCGTGACGCTGATCGACAGCGCCGACATGTATGGCAACGGCGCCAACGAGGAGCTGGTCGGCCGGGTGATCCGCGAGATGCCGGGCGCCCGCGAGCGGGTCACGCTCGCCACCAAGTTCGGCAACACCTGGGACGCGGCCGGCAACCGCGGCCCGGTCAATGGCCGCGCCGAGTATGTCAGGCAGGCGGCCGAGGCGAGCCTCGCGCGCCTCGGCCTCGATCATATCGATCTCTATTACCAGCATCGCGTCGACCCGAACGTGCCGATCGAGGATACGGTTGGCGCGATGGCCGAGCTGGTGCGCGACGGCAAGGTGCGCTTCCTCGGACTGTCCGAGGCAGGGCCGGCGACGATCCGTCGGGCGCACAAGGTGCATCCGATCGCCGCCCTGCAGACGGAATATTCGCTCTGGAGCCGCGAGCCGGAGGACGGACTGCTCGAAGTCTGCCGCGAGCTCGGCATCGGCTTCGTGCCCTACTCGCCGCTCGGCCGCGGCTTCCTGACCGGCGGGATCAGCCGGGCCGAGGATCTCGACGCCGACGACTGGCGCCGCCAGAACCCGCGCTTCCAGGGGGAGAATTTCGGCAGGAACGTAGCGCTGGTGGGCGAGGTGAAGAAGCTCGCGGCCGCCAAGGGCTGCACGTCGGCGCAACTGGCGCTGGCGTGGGTGCTGGCGCAGGGCGACGACATCGTGCCGATCCCCGGCACCAAGCGGCGCAGATATCTCGAGGACAACCTCGGCGCCGCCGATGTGCGGCTGACGCCCGACGAGCTCGCCGAGATCGATCGCATCCTGCCCGCCGACGCCTTCGCCGGCGCGCGATATCCGGAGGCGGGCATGAAGGCGGTCAATCTCTGATGCCGGCAAGGCGACACACGACGTTATTGCGCCACAACGATCATCCTGGACCTGCTACGCTGCCCGAGAGTTTCAGGTTGACCGGGAGTCTTCGGATCAATGCGTGCGGCGCTCGTCGATCCGTCCCTGTTCACCCTTCCCTATGACGGCGCCCTGATCTCCGGATTGACGCGGCACGGCGTGGACGTGACGCTGCATGGACGCTCGCTGCGCCCGGGCGATGAGGTGCGGAGTCCGATCTCGCTGTCGCACTCCTACTACCGGGTGTCCGAAAGTCGTTTCGGCAGCGCGTTGCCGGCGAAGCTGCGGCTCGGGCTCAAGGGGCTCGACCATGGCTGGTCGGCATGGCGGCTCGCGGACCGACTGCGGCGTGACGCCCCCGACATCATCCACTTCCAGTGGCTGCCGCTGCCGCTCCTCGACCAGGCGTTTCTCGGCCGGTTCCGCAAGGCGGCGCCGATGGTGCTGACGGTGCACGACACCAACCCCTTCAACGGCGAGGCGTCCGCTTCCATCCAGCGGCTCGGCATCCCGAACTGCCTGAGGCAGTTCGACCAGCTCATCGTGCATACCGAGCAGGGCAAGCTTCGCCTGTGCGGTCTCGGTCTTCCGTTGGACCGGATCACGGTGCTGCCGCATGGAATGCTCGTCGATCCGGTCGCGAGCGGGCCCGATCCGATGGACGGGCGTCTGACCTTCCTGCTGTTCGGCAAGATCCGTCCCTACAAGGGCGCCGACCTGCTGATCGAGGCCTTCGCAGCCCTGCCGCGGGAGCTCCGCGACGGGGCTCGTCTGCGCATCGTCGGCAAGCCCTACATCGACGTGGCGCCGCTGCTCGCTCGCGCCGCTGAGGCAGGGGTGAGCCTCGACCTGGAGACCGGCTTCGTCGCCGACAGCGCGATCCCGGTACTGTTCGGCCCCGGCACGGTGGCGATGTTCCCCTATCGCGAGATCGAGGCCAGTGGCGTGCTGTTCCTCTCCCTCGCGCACGGTCGGCCGATCATCGCGTCCCGGCTCGGCAGCTTCGCGGAACTGCTGACCGACGGGGTGCATGGCCACGTGGTCCCGGCGAACGATGTCGCCGCCCTGACCGCTTCGATGCGGCACATGCTGACCGATCGCGGGTTCGCCGCCGCTTGCGCTGCCAACAACAGCAGACTGGGCCGCGAGATACCGAGCTGGGACGAGATCGCGATACGGACGCTCGCCGTGTATCAAGAAGCGGAGGCTGTACGGTCTCGGGCGCAGTCAAGGAGGATCGGGGGGGGGGCCCCGCCCCCCCCCCCGGCGGGGGGCCCGGGCCCCC
>CAXTUK010000347.1:0-2933 GCA_964247395.1 uncultured Acetobacteraceae bacterium | reverse complement strand
ACACCTATTCACATCAACAACATAGCGAGATGTGCGTTCCGATGAGCGATTGTAGAAGCCCTCGATGAAGCTGAAGCGGGCCATGCGGGCTTCAGTTTGCGAGGCGAAGCGCCGTCGCGACAGCAGCTCGCATTCCAGCGTCGAGAAGAAACTCTCGGCCATGGCGTTGTCGTAGGCGTCGCCGACGGATCCCATCGAGGGCCGCACTCCGGCTTCGCGGCAGCGATTTCCGAAGGCAATGGCCGTGTATTGAGATCGCTGGTCGCTATGATGAATGACGTCGCGCGGCCGCCGCTGGCCAACCGCCATCTCGAGCGCGTCGAGCACAAGGTCGGTCCGGAGATGATTGGCCATCGACCAGCCGACGACCTTGCGGCTCCAGGCGTCGAGCACGACGGCAAGGTAGAGGAATCCGCCCGCGGTCGGCACGAAGGTGATATCGGCCACCCAGAGCTGGTTCGCCGCGCTTGCCTCGAAGTTGCGATCGACCAGGTCCGGCGCCGGCCGGCTCTCCTTGTCTCGGCGGGGTCGTCACCGGGCCGCTGCCGCGATGACAGGCCCCGGCAGGGCCGGCGCGGCGCATCAGCCGTGCGATCCGCTTGCGGCCATGATGCTGGCCGGCCGCCTTCAGCGCGGCGTGCACGCGCGGAGCGCCGTAGGTCGCACGCGAGCTCGCGTACACCGTCTTGATCCGCTGCAGCAGCGCCAGGTCGGCGACGGCCCGGTCCGAGTCTGGCCGCTTGAGCCAGCGTAGTACCCCGCCGTGGCGCAAGAGAGAATGTCGCGCTCCAGCCGCAGCTGTTTGACCTCACGCCGCAGCCGCCCGAGCTCCTCACGGTCGGGCGCAGGCAGAGCCGTCTCGGCCGTCGGCGGTCTCACCTCCCGGCGGCCCTCGTCGCGATCGGCCTGGGCGACCCAGTTGCGGATCGCCTGCGACGACGGTTCGAACTCGCGTGCCAAGTCCGTCGGGTCGCGACCCGCTCGGACCAACTCGATCATCTGACGGCGGAACTCAGGGGCATACCAAGGACGGGTTCTGGGCATGGTCGGACACCTCGCTGCAAAGCACCATCGGTGTCCACGGAAACGGGGCAATTCCAATCCCACCCTACACCGTGGCTTGGGAGTCTGGTGCCTGACCCAGCGCGCGGCCAAGTGATTGAATTACCCTAGATTGACGGCGATCGACGGGTAGAGAAGGTGCCCAGGGGCGGAATCGAACCACCGACACTGCGATTTTCAGTCGCATGCTCTACCAACTGAGCTACCTGGGCGCACGGGAAAGCCCTCGCGGCGCGACGGGGTTAGCCCAGAGCGTCAGAGGGATCAACCTCCTCGCCGGACGCGACCGGAACGCTGTATCGGCCGGCGAACCAGCGGCCCAGATCGATGTCGGCGCATCGCACCGAGCAGAACGGCGACGCCCGCCGCTCCGGACCGTCCGGATCGACGCCCGGCTTGCCGCACACCGGACAGGGGGCTCGTGTATTCACGTCTTGTGCTCCTCGACCTTCCAGCCGCCCGCCGGCAACGACGGGTCCGGCCGCACGATGAGGGGGCGTCCGCTCGCGCGCGCAAGATCCCGGCCGATGCCGGGGTCGGCCTCGAACGCCCGCACGAGTTCGGGCGCCACGCCGAGCGCGAACGGCCGATGCGGATCCCCGGCCTGCGCCGCCGCCAGCGCCGCCGCCGCATCCAGCGCCTTCGCGTGCGGGCCCTGGCGCATGTCGTGCAAAGCCGGCCGTCTCCTCGCCCGGACGATCTCGGCCAACCCGAGCGCCGTGAAGCCGAGGAGGCGCGGCCGCAACGGATCGGCGGCCAGTGCGCTCTCGATGTCCGGTCCGAGCCGCACCCGCTTGCGTGCCGCCAGGCCTGCGAGGTCGACGAGGATCGCACCCGACAGGTTCCTCAACCTGATCTGGTGCATCAGTGCAGGAAGCAGTGCCCGGTTGGCGGCGAAGTGCGCCACCTGCCGGGGCGCGCGCGCATTGCTCGCGGCAGCCATGTCGACATCGATCGCGACCAGCGCCGGCGTGGGCCAGATCGAGCCGCGCGCTCCTCCCGGCAACGCGACATCGGTCTGGCCGAGCGCCGCGATCTGGTCCTCGAGCGCCGGCCCGCAGCCACCATCGTCCACCACGAGCCTCGCGCCCAGCAGAGGCGAGAGTTCGGCCGCGACGGCACGGTCCCGCAGGCGGATCGGCAGCGCTGCATGCCGCGCCACCAGCTCGTCGAGCGGCGAGGGACCACGACGGATCCGCCGCATGTCGCCCTGGGCGGCTTGCGCATCGTCGTCGCACAGGCGCGCCGTCAGCCTCGGTCCCTTGCCGCCCAGCGGCGAGCGGACCACGCGCACGCCGATCAGCGTGCCGACGCTAGGAGGCGCATCGATCTCCCGATCAGGCAGAAACCCGTCCGGCTCGCCATCCAGGCTGACGAACGTGCCGCCAAGCGCCGCCGCGCGCGCGCCCACGCGCCCACGATGCAAATCGCCCAGGCCATCCGGAGCGCCCGGCCGCCAGAGCGCATAGTCGGCCAGTTGTCCCGCAACCTCGACGGCGATCCCGATCTCGCCCGGCCGCGCCCGCAACCAGATCGCGTTGCTCACGGCAGCAACCCGTGCCCCCGAAGCAGCTGCGCGGTTTCGAACAGCGGCAATCCGACGACGCAGGAGTGACTGCCCGACAGGAACCGCGTCACCGCGGCCGCGTGTCCCTGGATGGCGTAGCCGCCTGCCTTGCCCGCCCAATCGCCGCTCTCGACCAGCCTGTCCATCTGAGCCGTCGTCAGGCGCGAGAACGCGACCGCCGTCTCGACAACGCGCGACGAAGCCCTCCCGGAAGGTGGGTGCAGCACCACCGCCGTCGTCACCCGATGCCGCCGTCCCGACAGCAGCGCCAGACAACGCCGCGCCTCCTGTTCGGTCCCGGCCT
>CAXTUK010000346.1:0-2946 GCA_964247395.1 uncultured Acetobacteraceae bacterium | reverse complement strand
GCGCGGCGCCTGCGCGTCGCCGGCGACCTGGTCGAGATCGGCGATGGCGGCCGTGGTCCTGCCGGCGTCGGCGTCGAGCTGGGCGAGGCGGAGACGCGACAGCGAGCGAACGCCGGCGTCATTGGCCGACGCGAGCGGCTGGAACCTCGACAGGGCCTGCTCGCGGGCGGCCGAGACATCGGTGAGGCCGGGTTGGTCGGCGGCGTGCATCGCGTTGAAATATGAGGCCGAGAGCTTCGCGTCGGCCTGCGTGCGCCGCCAGGCCAGCAGCTGCCAGACGCCGACGCCGATCAGGGCAGCCAGCAGCAGCCCGGCGACCAGCGCTCCGTACTTCCTGGCCATCGCGCGTGCCTGCTCGGCGCGCATGTCGTCGTCTACCTCGGCGAACAGATCGGCCACGTCGTTGCTTTTTCCCCGGCAAACCGGCGCGGACCATAGCGATGACGGATCGGCCGATCAAACACGCGCCTGGTGTGGCGAACGGGGTGGAAAGGATTGGGTAATCGGGCGCTGTCATCCTGGGCGGGTGAGAAGCCGGATCGCCCTGACGATCGCCGCATGCGGGCTCGCCGGGTGCGCGCCGGGGACGGTGGTGCCGGTCGTGGGCGGCCTCGGCGCGAGCATCGCCATCTTCCATCGCGACCTGGTCGACGTGCTCTATTCGGGGATCACCGGCAAGGATTGTTCCGTGGTCCGGCTCGACGAGGGCAAGAGCTACTGCCGCGCGCCCGATCCGCCGGTGCCGCCGCAGCCCTACTGCACGCGCAGCCTGGGCGTCGTCGATTGCTGGGCGGCCCCGGAGCGGATGAATCCGCTGCCGCCGCAGGTGGCGGCCGGCCCGACCGCGCTGACGCCGGAGCAGGAGCGGTATCGGCTGCGGCGCTGGCCGAATTTGTAGGCTGCGGCCCTGGGGCCGCCGGCCCCAGCGGGTCCAGGGCGGCGCCCCGGCCGAAATCTACGTGACAAGCATGTCGCTGCCGATGTCGCGCGGCGAGCCGAGGCCAAGGAGCGCCAGGTCGATGTCGATCTCGCGCGTGAGGATTGCGATGGCGTGGCTGACGCCCTGCTCGCCAGCCAGCGTGGCCGCGAACAGGAAGGGGCGGCCGATCATCACCGCGTCGGCGCCGAACGCGAGCGCCTTGAGGATGTCGGTGCCGCGCCGGAAGCCGCTGTCGGCGAGGATGGTCATCGCACCGCTCCGGCGCTTGATCGAGACGAGCATCTCGATCGGGGCGGCGGCGAAGTCGAGCTGGCGACCGCCGTGGTTGGAGACGACGATGCCGTCGACGCCCTGCTCGGCGGCGATGTGCGCGTCCTCGGGCGAGAGCAGGCCCTTGAGCACGAACGGGCCTGGCCACCGGCGGCGGATCAGGGCGACGTGGCTCCAGTCGAAGGCGGCATTGCCGATCACGGGCCCGACGGCGCGCGAGAAGATGTGCGGGCCGCCGGTCGCGCGCACGTTGGAGATCACCGGCAGGCCGCGCCGCAGCATGGTGCGGGCCAGTGCGCCGCCGAGCCAGCGCGGATGGGTGAGGACATCGGTGACCAGGCGCGGGCGGACGCGGAACGGCATCGAGTAGCCGGTGCGGCGTTCGGCCGGGCGATTGGACGGGACGGGAACGTCGACGGTCACCACCAGGACCGGCATGCCCGCGCGGCCAACGCGGTCGACCATGCTTTCGATCACGCGGTGATCGTCGGGGAGGTAGGCCGCGAACCAGGCGTCGGGGTTCGATCGGACCACCTCTTCCATCGGCGTGATGGAGTTGGCGCTGAGCGCGTAGGGGATCGAGGCGGCGCGCGCGGCGCGCGCCAGCCGGTTGTCGGCGTCATAGGCGATGACGGCCGATGCGCCCATCGGTGCGATGGCGAAGGGCGAGGCATAGGCGCGGCCGAACAGGTTGGTGGTCTGGTCCCGCCTGGCGACGTCGCGGAGCACTCGAGGAACGAACCGGATGTCGTCGAAGCGCCGGCGGTTGTTGCGCAGCGCCGCGCCGCTCTCGGCACCGGCGACGACGTAGGCACGGGTCGAGCGCGGCAGCAGCGTCGCCGCGGTTCGCTCGAAATCGTCAAGTTCGAGCATGCGTCGTAGGCGGCGCCGGTTGCGCGGGCTCATCGACAGGTTGCGCGGCGGTCAGCGCGCGTCGGGATAGTCGGTGGCGAGGCCAGCCTCCCGCCAGGTCTCGACGAGGGCGAGGCGCTCGCGGAGCTTGGTGACGACGCTGTCGACGCCGAACTTGCCCAGAACGAGATGCCGCGGCGGATCGGCGATCTCGGTGATGTGGATCATCGCCTCCGCGGCGCGGACCGGGTCGCCCGGCTGCTTGCCGCTGTAGCCGGCGGTGGCGTCCATGCGTGCGCCCGCGGTCTCCGCGTAGTCGGGGATCCGGCTTCTGGTCTGCTTGAGCGAACGGCCGGCCCAGTCGGTGCGGAACGGGCCCGGCTCGACGCAGGTGACGTTGATGCCGAGCGGCTTGACCTCGGCCGCGAGCGCGTCGGACCAGCCTTCGACGGCGTGCTTGCTGGCGGCGTAGTAGCCGGAACCTGGAAAGCCCATGAACCCGGCGACCGAGGTGATGTTGATGACGTGGCCGTGGCGGCGCTCGCGCATGCCGGGCAGCACGGCGCGGGTGAGTGCGAACAGCCCGAAGACGTTGGCGTCGAACTGGGCGCGGATCTCCGCCTCGACGCCCTCCTCGACGGAAGATTGGTAGCCATAGCCGGCGTTGTTGACGAGGACGTCGATGCGGCCGAAGCGGGACTGGGTCTCGCGGATGGCGTTATCGATGGCGGACTGGTCGGTGACGTCGAGCGAGAAGGCGAGCGCGCGGTCCGGCCCGCCTTCGGCCAGGTGCCGGACCCGCGAGGCGTCGCGCGCGGTGACCACCGCCCGCCCGCCACGTCCGAGCACGAGCCGGGCGAGTTCGAGGCCGAAGCCGGTGGAGC
>CAXTUK010000345.1:0-2963 GCA_964247395.1 uncultured Acetobacteraceae bacterium | reverse complement strand
CACGCCCTGCCGCCGAAGGACTCCACGACCGCGCTGCAGGAATGGCTGCTGGCCCGCGCCGCCCCGTTGCCCGAGTACGCGGTCGTCTCGAGCGAGGGACCCTCGCACGCACCGCGCTTCGTCGTCGACGCGACCGCGCTCGGCCTCGCCGGCCGCGGCGAGGCAGGCAGCAAGCGGGTGGCCGCGCGCGACGCCGCCGCGTCCCTGCTCGCATCCCTGCAGGCCGGCGCCGCGAGGAAGCGCGGATGACCACGCGATGCGGCTTCGCCGCCCTCGTCGGCGCGCCCAACGCCGGCAAGTCGACCCTGCTCAACCGCATGGCCGGCGCCAAGCTCTCCATCGTCAGCCCCAAGGCGCAGACCACGCGTGCCCGCGTGCTCGGCATCGTCATGCGCGACACCCCGTCCGGCCGCACCCAGATCGTGCTCGTCGACCTGCCGGGGATCTTCCGCCCGCGACGCAGACTCGACCGCGCCATGGTCGCCGCCGCCTGGACCGGCGCCGAGGACGCCGACCTGACGCTGTTCATGATCGACGCCAGGACCGGCCTTGACGACCATGTCGAGCCGATCGTCGAACGCCTCGCGACCTCCGGGCGCCGCACATGGCTGATCCTCAACAAGACCGACCTGGTCGCCCCGGAGGCGCTGCTGCCGCTCACCGCCTCGTTCAATGCGCGGCTGGCGCTCGAAGAGACGTTCATGGTCAGCGCCGCAACCGGCGACGGCGTCGCCGACCTTCTCTCCGTCATCGCCTCCGGCATGCCGGCAGGACCGTTCCTCTATCCCGAGGACGAGCTGACCGACCTGCCCGACCGCCTGCTCGCGGCCGAGTTGGTGCGCGAACAGGTCTTCCTGCAGACCCACGAGGAAGTCCCCTACGGCGCCACCGTCGAGACCGAGAGCTGGACCGAGCGTCCCGACGGCTCGGTCCGCGTCGACGTCACGGTCTACGTCGCGCGCGCCAACCACAAGGCGATCCTGATCGGCGAGAAGGGCGCCCGCATCCGGGAGATCGGCACGCGCGCCCGCAAGGGATTGTCGACGCTGATCGACCGCCCCGCCCACCTGTTCCTCAATGTCAAGGAACGCGCCGGCTGGGACGAGGAGGGCGCCCGCCTGCGCGCCATCGGCCTCGAACTACCGAAGGATTAGTCGCCGGCGGCCGGGCCCCCGCGGACCAGCAACGAACAAGGGCGCCGGCGCCCTTGCGCGAGGGGTGGCGGCGTCGTCTCCTGGCACGGAAGGCGGCGCGCTCGAAGGAACTCGCCCGACGATCTGCCCCGATCCGGCCCTACCCCCGCGCCCTTGTGAGTGGGGAGGGGCGTCGGTAGAACGGTCTCGCCACCGACCGCAACCCGGCCGCGAGAACCATGCCCGAACAGGCTCCCGACAAGCGCGTGCTGCTGAAGGTCTCCGGCGAGGCGCTGATGGGGCGCCGCGAGTATGGTCTCGACAACGACATCGTCGCCAAGATCGCGGCCGATGTCACCGATGTCTTCCGGATGGGGATCGAGGTCTGCCTGGTGATCGGCGGCGGCAACATCTTCCGCGGCGTCTCGGGTGCTGCGGGCGGCATGGAGCGCAGCCAGGCCGACAGCATGGGCATGCTGGCGACCGTGATGAACGCGCTCGCCATGCAGACCGCGCTGGAGCGCGGCGGCGCGCCCACCCGCGTCCTGTCGGCGATCCCGATGGCGAGCATCTGCGAGCCCTTCATCCGCCGCAGAGCCGTGCGTCACATGGAAAAGGGCAGGGTGGTGATCTTCGCCGCCGGCACCGGCAACCCGTTCTTCACCACCGATACCGCGGCCGCCCTTCGCGCCGCCGAGATGGGGTGCGACATGCTGCTCAAGGGCACCCAGGTCGACGGCGTCTACTCCGCCGATCCGCGCAAGCACCCCGGTGCCGAGCGCTATGACGAGCTCACCTACCACGACGTGCTCGCCCGCGATCTCGGCGTGATGGACGCCGCCGCCATCAGCCTGGCGCGCGAGAACGGCCTGCCGATCGTGGTCTTCAACATCCACGCGCCGGGCGCCTTCGCCCAGGTGATGCGCGGCGAGGGCAGGTTCACCCGTATCGTCGAACCCGCATGAACCAGGGGGCACGCCTTCAAGACCCCTGGCGGAGCCCTGGCCTTCTCATCGAGGAACCACGCACGTGCCTGCCGAACTGAACGCCCTCAAGGACGACCTCACCCGCCGCATGGACGCCGCGATCGAGACCCTGCGTCGCGATTTCGGCGGCTTGCGCACCGGTCGCGCCAGTCCCGGCCTGCTCGAGCCGATCAAGGTCGAGGCCTACGGCTCCGAGATGCCGATCACCCAGGTCGGCACCATCGGCGTCCCCGAGGCGCGCATGATCACCGTCCAGGTCTGGGACAAGACGCTGGTCGGCGCGGTGGAGCGCGCCATCCGCGACAGCAATCTCGGCCTCAACCCGATGACCGACGGCCAGGTCGTCCGCGTGCCGATCCCGGTGCTGACCGCCGAGCGCCGTACCGAGCTCGCGCGTGCCGCCGGCCGCTATGCCGAGGCCGCGAAGGTTGCGATCCGCGGCGTGCGACGCGACGGGATGGACCAGACCAAGGCCGCCGAGAAGAAGGGCGACATCGGCGAGGACGACGTCAAGGACTGGTCGGACGAGGTGCAGAAGCTCACCGACCACTACGTCAGGCGGATCGACGAGGCGCTCGTCGAGAAGGAACGCGAGATCAGGCAGGTCTGAGGAACGGGTTTGGGGCAGATCAGCGCAAGCGTGCTCGCGGGAGAGGTGTCGGTGCTGTCGGAGGTGGCCGACAACGTCCGCCTCGACGATGCCGCAAGCCCAAGTCATGTCGCCATCATCATGGACGGCAACGGCCGCTGGGCGAAGGCGCGCGGCCTGCCGCGTGTCGCCGGCCATCGCGCCGGCGCCGGCGCCGTGCGCCGCGCGCTCGCGGCGGCCCTCGCTGGCCGCGTC
>CAXTUK010000344.1:0-2964 GCA_964247395.1 uncultured Acetobacteraceae bacterium | reverse complement strand
GTTCATCTCCGCCAGCGTCGTAGCCAAACCATTCGGGGAAACGACGCTGCAGGAACGGCGGCGTCGTCTCCGGGTTCGGGCGCGGCGGTCAGGCGACCGCGGGTTTCTCCACCACTACCGTCTCCGTGATCGCGGAGGGCTCGTAGAGCACACGGCTGAGCGCGCCGGCCGCCATTCCGCCGAGGATGGGCGCCAGCCAGAACATCCACAGTTGCCCGATATAGGCGCCGCCTGCGAACAGCGCCGGACCCGTGCTCCTCGCCGGATTGACCGAGGTGTTGGTGATCGGGATCGAGATCAGGTGGATCAGCGTCAGGGCGAGGCCGATCGGGATGCCGGCGAAGCCGGTCGCCGCACCCTTGGACGTCGTGCCGACGATGATGGTCAGGAAGAAGAACGTCAGCACGAACTCCGCCAGGAAGCAGGCGCCGGTCCCGTAATGGCCCGGGCTCAGCGCGCCGTAGCCGTTGGCGGCGAAGCCGCCCATCTGCCAGTCCGGCTTGCCCGACGCGATGATGAACAGCACCAACGACGCCAGGATCGCGCCGAGGAGCTGGACGCCGACATAGGGCAGCACGTGCTTGTTGGCGCAGCGCCCGGCCGACCACAGGCCGAGCGTGACGGCGGGGTTGAAGTGGCCGCCCGAGACATGCCCGACCGCGTAGGCCATCGTCAGCACCGTCAGCCCGAACGCCGCGGCGACGCCGAGGAAGCCGATGCCGAGTTGCGGGTAGGCGGCCGAGACGATCGCGGCGCCGCAGCCGCCGAACACCAGCCAGAAGGTGCCGAAGAATTCCGCGGCCAGTCGCCGCTGCATGTCGTTCTGCATCGCCGCTTCCCCATTTCTTGTTATTTCAAGCTAGCGCCGGCAGCCGATCGGCGCAAGAAACGATCACGCGGCCCGGACGCTCGGGTCCTCGCCATAGCCGAGCGCCGCCATGATCGGCCCGCAGCCGCGGACGAGCCACGCCGCGTCCGCGGGATCGAGCCGGTGCGTCGACGGCTGGTGGTCGAGCCCGCCCAGATAGCGCGCCATCGCCCCGCGTCCGTCCGCGAAGCCCGCCAGCCCGAGCTCGTCATGCAGCCGCGCGATCTCGGCCAGCGGCGCGCGGCACAGATCGTCGTGGCGCACGAAGGCGAAGCGGCCAGCCGGCAGCGACGCCGCGTCGCGCAGCAGGCGGTCCATCAGCCGCGGATAGACGTGCCGGACGAGGCCCGCCACATCGGCCTCGGGCCGCCCGAGCGACAGCTCGCGCACCAGGGTGGCGAACATCCTCATCGAGGAGGCCACGACGGACGCCGGGTGGCGATGGATGTGGATGAACCTCGCATCGGGCCAGATCGCCCGCAGCGCCGGGATGCGCGCGCTGTTGGCCGGGTTGCGGATCAGCAGCGGCCGGCCGCCGGCGTGCCAGGTCATCTTGGCGACGTAGCGTTCGAGGCGCCCGGCCCAGCTTGCCTGCTCGGCTTCGCTCACGCCGTCGCCGAACACGCCGCGGTCGAACTCGCGCCGGAGGCGGGCCGGAAAATAGAGCCCGTGATTGCACGACAGCGTCGAGAGGTTCGCCATCGCCAGCTCGTCCTCCTGCGGCAGATCGGGCGCCAGCGCCAGATGGTCGATCAGCCGCGTGCGCGGGAAGAACTGGCCGATCAGCGGGGCCACCGCGCGCGCCAGGCCGATCGCTTCCGCGGGCAGGCCGACCGAGATCGGCGACAACACGCCGAAGGCGTCCGACCGGCTCAGCACGTTGGTCAGGTGCGTGGTGCCGCTCCGCCAATGGCCGACGATGAAGACCGGCGCCGGATATGGGCGCCGGATGGTTCGCGCCCACGCAGACTCGGCCGCGGTGAACGGCAGGCGGAGTGCCGCCATCCCGACCGCGACCCCGAGGACGTGCGCGCGCGACGGCGAGATCCCGCCCTGCCGCAGCAGGGAGGCCAAGGTGTCGAGCGTCGCGCCGCACAGCGGATGGAAGACGCGGTGCGCCCGTCCGGTCCCGCGCGACGCGAACGCCGGCGCGCGCATCACGCCGGCAATGCAACGGAAGACGAAACGACTTGCCGGTTGCGATCCGATATCGTAATGAGCAGCATCGCCGATCGAGGAGTTCCCATGAGCGGGTCCAACGTTGCACCGGGGCAGGGTTTCGCCATCGTCGGCTCGACGGTCAGCGGCATCCCGCTGCAGGAATTCAGCGAAGGCTTCTTCTCCATCTCCACCTCGTCGTCGGGCGGCGATCCGTCGACGGTGCCGGACGACAGCTACGTCTATGTCGGCACCGCGAGCACGGGCGACGGCGGAACCCCGAACGTCTACTACTCGGCCTCCGAGAACGCCTATTTCGTCCCGGGCTACGATCCGGCGGTCACCGGATCGCTGGTGCGGTCGGCGACCAGCGCCGGCGACACCTACTCGACCACCTACGCCGACGGTGCGGCCACCAGCTACGACTACGTGACGCAGGCCGAGACCTCGGCGCCCTGCTTCTGCCCCGGCACCCTGATCGCGACGCCGTCAGGCGAGCGGGCGGTCGAGGAACTCGCGATCGGCGACGCGATCCTCGATGCGGCCGGCCAGGCGCGTCCGGTCAAGTGGATCGGGCGCCGGTCCTACGCGCGGCGGTTCGCGGCCGGACGGCGCGACCTGCTGCCGATCCGCGTCCAGGCCGGCGCGCTCGGCGATTGCCTGCCCCGACGCGCCCTGTTCGTCTCGCCGCTGCACGCCCTGCTGCTCGATGGCGTGCTCGTCGCCGCCGGCCTGCTCGTCAACGGACGCTCGATCACCCAGCCGGAAGCGACCGCCGACATCGAATACGTCCATGTCGAGCTCGACAGCCACGACGTGCTGCTGGCGGAAGGCCAGCCGGCGGAGACGTTCCTCGAGGACGACAATCGCGGCCTGTTCGCAAATGCGCGCGAGTATCACGCGCTCCATCCCGGCGAGAGCGCGCCGCTCCGCTGCAT
>CAXTUK010000343.1:0-2967 GCA_964247395.1 uncultured Acetobacteraceae bacterium | reverse complement strand
GCGGGATGCTTTCGCGCGCGGGCGGGCGCTGCTCGGGACGGTGCTCGCGGCCGCCGAGGTGGAGCGCAGGCGCGCCGCACTGGCGGGGGCGAACGCCTCCGTCGCCACGCAACGGGCGACGCTGCTCGATCTGCGCCGCCGGCTGGCGGTGTTCTCGCCGGCCGCACCCGGCCAGCCGGCGGGCACGTCGACGGTGGTCTCGCCGCTCGACGGCTACGTGCTGACGGTCTCGGTCAGTCCTGGCGACAGGGTGGAGGCCGGCCAGCCGATGGTGACACTCGCCGATCTGTCGGACGTCTGGGTTCTGTCCTCGGTGTTCCAGAACGACGTGCAGCGGAGCGAGCCGGGCGGCCACGCGACGATCACCGTTCCGGGCTTGCCGGGACGGGTGTTCGGGGCCTCGGTCGCCGATATCGGGCGCTCGCTCGATCCGCGGACGGGCGCGGTGACGGTGCGCTGCGTGGTGGCGAACCCGGACCACGCCTTGCGCATCGGCATGCTGGCGAACGCGCAGTTGCCGACCCGCGACAGCACGGACGCGTTGACGATCCCGTCGTCCGCGATCCAGCAGATCGACGGCAAGCCGGTGGTGTTCGTCTCGCTCGGCGGCGACAGGTTCCACCGGCAGCGGATCGAGACCGGGCTGCAGACGTCGGACCAGGTGGTGGTGCGCGACGGGCTCGAGCCTGGCCAGCGCGTGGTGACGACAGGGAGCTTCGCGCTCAAGTCGCAGGCGCTGCAATCAGAAATCAGCGGGGACTGAGATGGCCGCCCTGACCGATTTCGCGCTCCGGTTCCGCGCGCTGCTGTTCGTGTTCGTGGGCCTGCTGGTGGCGGGCGGCGTGCTCGACATCTGGTTCCTGCCGGTCGAGTCGGTGCCGGACATCTCGCCCAGGGAAGTGCTGGTCACCATCGTCGCGCCCGGGTTGGCGCCGGAGACGGTCGAGAAGCTGGTGACGTTCCCGGTCGAGAGCGAGATGACCGGGCTGCCCGGCATGCGGGACCTGCGCTCGATCTCGCGGTTCGGCGTGTCGGTGGTGTATGTCGAGTTCGACGACGGCACCGACATCTTCCAGGACCGTGCGTACGTCAACGAGCGGCTCGCGGCGGCCAAGCAGAAGATCACCGCGGTCAACGTCACGCCGACGATCGGGCCGCTGTCGACCGGGCTCGGCGAGATCATGCAGTTCCAATTGGCGGGGACGAAGGGCCATTCGCTGATGGAGCTGAACACGCTGATGACATGGCAGGTGGCGCCGATGCTCAAGCAGGTGCCCGGGGTCGCGGATCTCAACATCAACGGCGGCAGCACGGAGACGTTCGGGGTCGAGCTCGATGACGCGGCGCTGACGCGCTACGGGGTGTCGCCGGGCGAGGTGTTCGCCGCCGTCGACACGAACAACGCGGCCGCCGGCGGCGCCTGGATCGAGCACAACCAGGAGCAGCAGGTGATCGTGGGCTCCGGCCTGATCACCAGCCTCGCCGATCTCGGCGGCATCGTGCTGCGCACGGGCGCGGACGGGACGCCCGTCTATGTCCGGGACGTGGCGCGTGTGACGCGCGAGCCGCGGGTCCGGCTGGGCGCGGTGACACGGGACGGCAACGGCGAGATCGTCAACGCGGTCGTGCTGATGCTGGAAGGGCACAACTCGGGCGACGTGATCCGCGCCGTCGACGCCGAGCTGCCGGTGATCGGCAAGACGTTGCCGAAGTGGGTGACGATCAAGCCGTTCTATCGGCGAAGCGACCTGACGGCGCGCACGATCGCGACGGTGCGCGACAATCTGCTGTTCGGCGCGCTGCTGGTCATCGCGGTGCTGCTGGTGGTGCTCGGCGACTGGCGCGCGGCGGTGGTGGTGGGCTCGGTGATTCCGCTGTCGCTGATCGTGGCGATGGTGGGGATGCACCATCTCGGCATCTCGGCCAACCTGATGAGCCTGGGCGCGATCGATTTCGGGATGATCGTCGACGGCTCGGTGGTGATGGTCGAGAACACGCTGCGCCGCCGCGCGGGACGCGAGGCGGAGCCGCGGACGCGGACAATCGGGGCGGCGGCGCGCGAGATCGCCCGGCCGATCACCTTCGCGGTCGCGATCATCGTCATCGTCTATCTGCCGGTGCTCAGCCTGCAGAGCATCGAAGGCAAGATGTTCAAGCCGATGGCGGAGACGGTGATCATGGCGCTGCTGGCGTCGCTGCTGCTGGCGCTGACCTGGATCCCGGCGTTGGCGTCGGTGATGCTGCGCCGCGACGCGCCGCCGCGCGAGGCCTGGGTGGTGCGACGTGTCAGGCGGGCCTACTCGCCGGCGCTCGCCTGGTGCGAGGGGCACCGCCTGGTGGTGGTGGCGGTGTCGGTGGCGCTGTTCGCGGCCTCGGTGTTCGTCGCCAGCGGGTTCGGCGGAGAGTTCATCCCGCAGCTCGAGGAAGGCTCGCTGGTGGTGACCTCGTTCCGGCTGCCGAGTGCGGCGCTGCCGACGTCGATCTCGGACACCACCACCATCGAGCGCGTGCTCAGGCGGTTCCCCGAGGTGAAGACGGTGGTGAGCAACACCGGCACCGCCGCCATTCCGACCGATCCGATGGGGGTCAACCAGACCGACAGTTTCGTGATGCTCAGGCCGCCCGGCCAGTGGAAGACCGCGCACACGCAGGCCGGGCTCGTCGCCGCCTACGGCCGGGCGCTCGAAGCGGCCGTGCCGGACAGCATGTTCACCTGGAGCCAGCCGATCCAGATGCGGATGGACGACCTGCTCGAAGGGGTGAAGACCGACGTCGCGGTGTCGGTGTTCGGCAACGACCTCGGCACGCTGCAGTCGCTGGCGCAGAAGATCTCGGCCGTGGTGGCGAAGGTTCCGGGAGCCGCGGACACCGCGCCCGAGGAGGTTGCCGGTCTGCCGTTCCTGCACATCGACGTCGATCGCGCGGCGGCGTCGCGGCGCGGGATCAATGCGCGCGACGTGCTCGACG
>CAXTUK010000342.1:0-2969 GCA_964247395.1 uncultured Acetobacteraceae bacterium | reverse complement strand
GATCAGGCCGAACGGGCTCTTCCATGACACGCCGACGCCGGCGCCGACGCGTGGCGCCACCGAGTCGCCGACGATCGGCTGGGTCAGCCGGGCACCCGAGGGCGCGTTCGAGCGGATGCCCGACAGACCGCCGACATCGACGAAGGCGCGTCCCGAGATGCCGAGGTCGGGCGGCAGCGGCAGCGGGAAATGCAGCTCGGTCGATTGCGTGTAGATGAAACGGCCGCCCAGGCTGTCGGCGGAGGGATAGGCGTCGGTCGGCACCGCGTGCGGCCCGACGCCACCATCGAGGAAGCCGCGCAAGGTGTCGCCGCCGAGATAGAAATTGTCGATCAGGCTCTGCCGCCCGCCGCCGTAGTCGGTGATGTAGCCGGCGCCGGCGCGCAGCACCAGCGTCCAGTCGCGGTTGCCGCTGAAGTAGTCGAGCGGGACATAGTAGCCGCCGTCGAGCTTGCTGCGGATGTATTTCTCGTTGCCGCCGAGGCCGGCGACGTCCTCGCCGAGCCGGATGATGAAGCCCTTGTGCGCCTCG
The DNA here is from genome assembly GCA_964247395.1 of uncultured Acetobacteraceae bacterium. Lineage (GTDB taxonomy): Bacteria > Pseudomonadota > Alphaproteobacteria > Acetobacterales > Acetobacteraceae > CAXTPV01. Next base: position 2,437 of record CAXTUK010000342.1, on the reverse strand, counting down.
ACCCGGCTGTCGCGTGTGTCGAGGCTCAGCGTGGTGCCGACCTGCGACAGGAGGCTCTGGCCCGACTCGTCGAGCACGTAGATGCTCGAGCCGGTGTTGATCTGGGAGACGTTGCGGTTGACGATCGTGTAGTTCCACGATTGCGACAGGAAGTTGTTGAACGCGTAGCCGATCCGGAAGGTGCCGCCCTCGCGGACCTCGTCGTAGTTGGCGTAGCCCAGCGCGGCGTAGTTGTTGGCCGTCCGGTAGAGGTCGACGCCGCCGACGAGGTTGCGGTCGAGGAAGTAGGGGTCGGTGACGGAGAGGTCGATCTGGTTCTCGTACTGGGCGAGCGTGCCGTTGATGGACGCGTCGATGCCGGTGCCGATGAAGTTCTTCTGCTCGATGCCGGCGTTGGCGAGCGCGCCCGCGTCCGTCGAGTAGCCGCCGCCGAGCGTGAGCTGGCCGGTCGCCTTCTCCGACAGGTTGGCGTTGACGATGGTCCGGTCGGGCGCCGAGCCCGGCGCCCGGTCGATGTCGACGGTCTGGAAATAGCCGAGATCGGTCAGCGACTGCTTGGTGCGCCGGACCTGGTTCTCGGTGAAGGGATCGCCCTCGGCGAAGGAGAACTCGCGCCGAATGACGCGGTCCTGGGTGCGGGTGTTGCCGTTGATCTCGATCCGTTCGACATAGACGCGGGGACCGTTCTCGAGCGGGAAGACCAGATCGACGGAGTGCGCGGCCTCGTCGCGCCCGATCTGCGGCTTGACTTCGGCGAACGGGAAACCCTTGGTCTGCAGCACCGCCTGCATGTTGTCGGCGTCGCGCTGGACCTCGTCGCCGTCGTACCACTGGCCCTTGCGGACCTCGAGCTGGGGCCGCACCAGCGCGGGCTTGGCGCCTCGGATGTCGGACGTGATCTTGACCGAGCCCACGCGGTAGCGCGCGCCCTCGCTGACGGTGAACGTGACGTAGAACGATTTCCGGTCGGGCGACAGCTCGGCGGTCGCGTCGACGACACTGAAATCGATGTAGCCGTTGCGGAGATAGAAGCGGCGCAGCAGTTCCTTGTCGAAATTCAGCCGCTCGGGGTTGTACTCGTCGTTGGTGGTGAAGAACTTGTACCAGGCCGTCTCCTCGGTGGTGATCACGGAGCGGAGTCGGCCTTCGCCGAATGCGTGATTGCCCACGAAGCTGATCCGGCTGATCAACGTGAGGTTGTTCTCCTTGATGTTGAAGACGACGTCGACGCGGTTGTCCGCCAGCCTGATGATCTGCGGCTGCACGCTGACGGAGAAACGGCCGTTCGCGGCGTAGAGCTCGAGCAGCTTCTCGCGGTCGCGTTGCGCCATGTCGGTGGTGAAGACGGCGCGCGCGCGCAGGCTCAGCACGTCGCGCAGCTTCTCGTCGGTGAGCGCGTGATTGCCCTCGAAGGTGATGCGGTTGACGATCGGGTTCTCGATGACGTGCACGATCAGCGTGTCGCCCTCGCGCGACAGCGACACGTCGTGGAACAGGCCGGTGGCGTAGAGGGTCTTGAGGCTGCGGTCGAGCTCGGCCTGGTCGAACGGCTCGCCCGCTGCGACCACCATGTAGGACAGCACGGTCGAGGTCTCGATCCGCTGGTTGCCCTCGACCCGTATCGACGAGATCGTTCCGCCGGTGGCGGTGGTGGCGTGCTCGCCGGCATGGCGGGGATGGGTGGCCCGGGCGTCGGCCCCGGCGACGGTCATCGGCATCAAGGGCAGGCAGACGCTCGCGAACAGCGCCAGGCGCCTGGCAGTCCCGGGGCGCTTCATAGTCAACGTCTCGATCCCCTCAGCAGCCCGCGTCCCTGGCCGGCAGTCGGCCCGCACGCCGCGCACGCCGTCGTGATGGCCGGCCGGCGTGAGCTAGCCGAACTGGTCCGCGTTCCGCAAGCGGCGTCGGGACCGGGTCGGTCCGCGAGGCAGGTGGTCGTCACCCCGTGAGCGACTGGACCCACCGGAACAGGCCGAAGCTGTTGAGGTCGTTGAAGGTGGTGAAGAGGATCAGGCCGGCGATCAGCGCCAGTCCGGCCTGCAGCCCGAATGTCTGCGCGCGCCGCGACAGCGGCCGGCCGAGCAGGGCTTCGGCGGCGTAGAAGATCAGGTTGCCGCCGTCGAGCACCGGTACCGGCAACAGGTTGACCATGCCGAGATTGACCGAGATCATCGCGATCAGGAAGGCGAGCGTGGCAGGCCCGGCGCTCGCCGCCTGGCCCGACACCTGGGCGATCCTCAGCGTGCCGCCGAGGTTTGACGCGCCGCCGTGGCCGGACACGATGCTCCAGAAGTTGGTCACGATCTGCCGGCCGATCTCGACGGTGGTGACGGCTCCGGCCGCCAGCGCCGCGGGGATGGAGAGGCGCACCGGCGGGCCGCCGGAGATCTCGATGCCGAGCTGCCCCACGCGACGGCCGTCGCGGAGCACCGCGTCC
>CAXTUK010000341.1:0-2987 GCA_964247395.1 uncultured Acetobacteraceae bacterium | reverse complement strand
ATCCTCGACCGCTCGCCCTTCGGACGCCTGACCGCGATGATCGGCTCCAACGAACCCGCGGTTCGCTACTCGGGCGTCGACACCAGGCGCGTGCTGGTCGAGGTCTACGTGCTGTCCGGCCTGCTCGCTGGCCTCGGCGGCGTGCTGATGATGGCGCGCTTCAACTCCGCCAACGCGTCCTACGGCCAAAGCTACCTGCTGGTGACGGTGCTCGCCGCCGTGCTCGGCGGCGTCGACCCGCTGGGCGGCTTCGGGCGCGTCGGCGGCCTGATGATCGCGCTCGCCATCCTCCAGCTCATCTCGACCGCCTTCAACCTGCTCGGCTTCAGCGAATTCCTGACGCTCACCATCTGGGGCGCGACGCTGGTCTCGATCGCGGGGGCGGGGCTGATGCGCCGGGCCGTATCCCGGGTGTTCAAGAGGGACGGCCCCGAACCCGCGCTCCTGAAGCGCCTATGAAGCCGCTCCCAGTCCCCCGCGCGGGAACGACTCCTGTGCCCCCCGGCGCGTGACCGAGATCGCGGCGTAGCGCGCGGCGTACTTCAGCGCGGCCAGCGCATCCCGGTCGGCGACCCAGCTTGCGGCGAAGCTGCCGAGGAAGGCGTCGCCGGCGCCGGTGGTGTCGATGGCGGTCACGGGATGCGGCGGGATCGGCGTCGTCGTGCCGGGCTCGATCAGCAGCGCGCCGGCGTCCCCGAGTGTCACGATGATCGAGGCGAAGCCGTCCTTGAGCAGGCCGGTGCCGGCATCGATGGTGCGCTGAGGCGTGTCGGTGGAGAAACCGGTCAGCAATGCGAGTTCGGTCTCGTTCGGCGCCAGGAACCGTACGGTTCCGAACCGATCGAGCGGCAGGTCGGCGGTGGCGGGCGCCGGGTTGAGCAGGACCGGCACGTTCGTGGCCGCCGCGACGTCGATCGTGTGCAGGACGGTCTCGAGCGGGATTTCGAGCTGGAGCAGGATCAGGTCGCACGTGGCGAGCGCTGCCGCGGCACGGTCGATGTCGGCGGGGCGGAGGTGGGCGTTGGCGCCGGCGTCGATCAGGATGCGGTTGTGGCCGGACTCCTCGACGATGATGGTGGCGGTGCCGGTGGGCGCGCCGGCGCGGATGATGTGCGTGGTGTCGATGCCGTCGGCATGGAAGGCGTCCAGCGCCTCGCGACCGAGATCATCGTCGCCGATCGCGCCCACGAACAGGACCTGCGCCCCGGCGCGCGCGGCGGCCGTCGCCTGGTTGGCGCCCTTGCCGCCGCGACCGGTCGCAAAGCCGGACGCGGCCCGGGTCTCGCCCGCGGCCGGCATGCGGTCGATCGTGGTGACGAGGTCGGTGTTGATGCTGCCGACGACCCCGACGCGCCCCATCAGTGCGCCGGGACGACGGGCGGGTTGCCGGTGGCGCGGTTGGTGGTGACCATGGTGTCGGTGGTCAGGTTGCCGAACGCCTGGCAGCCGGCGAGAGCGACGAGACAGAGAAGGACCGCTGTTCGCATTCCCAGGCAACGTCCTTCGCGGCCGCGCGGTTGCCTCGCGGGCTCGACGGCGACGGGCAGGCTGATGGCTGACGGCTGGCGATTGCGTCATACTGACTGCCGATCGTCCAGCAGGGACCCCATGAGCGAGCTCGAGGCCTTCATCCGGGAACGGCGGATCACCGAGGTCGAGTGCCTCGTCCCGGACCTGTCGGGGATCGCACGCGGCAAGATCCTGCCGGCGGAGAAGTTCCTGCGCATCCTGCGTGACCGCGGCCTGCGCATGCCGGAGAGCATCTTCGTCCAGACCGTGACCGGCGACACGCCCGACGAGGACATCACCAGCCCGGCCAATTCCGACATCTACATGGTGCCCGACGCCGGCACGGTGCGCGTGGTGCCGTGGTATGCCGAACCCACCGCGCTGGTTATCAGCGACTGCGTCTATCTCGACGGAACCCCGGTCGACATCTCGCCGCGGCATGTGCTGCGCCGCGTGCTGGCGCTATACGAGGAGCGCGGCTGGCGCGCGGTCGTCGCCCCCGAGCTCGAATTCTTCCTGGTTCAGGTCAACAAGGACCCGGACTACCCGCTGGTGCCGCCGGTGGGCCGGACCGGCCGCACCGAGAGCGGCCGCCAGGCCTACGGCATCGACGCGGTCAACGAGTTTGACCCCCTGTTCGAGGACGTCTACGACCATTGCGAGGCGCAGGGGATCGACATCGACACCCTGACGCACGAGGCCGGCGCGGCACAGATCGAGATCAACTTCAACCACGGCGACCCGCTCGCCCTGGCCGACCAGGTGTTCCTGTTCAAGCGCACGGTGCGCGAGACCGCGATCCGCCACCAGGTCTGCGCGACCTTCATGGCCAAGCCCATGCAGGGCGAGCCGGGCAGTGCGATGCACATCCACCAGAGCGTGTCCGACAGCCGGACCGGGCGCACGCTGTTCGCCACCGACGACGGCCGCGACACCGACCTGTTCCTCGCCCACATCGCCGGCATGCAGACCTATCTGCCCGCGGTGATGCCGCTGCTGGCGCCGAACGTGAACTCCTACCGGCGCCTGGCCGGCCGCGGCGACGCGCCGATCAACGTGCACTGGGGCCACGACAACCGCACGGTGGGGCTGCGTGTGCCCTACGCCTCGCCGGAAGCGCGGCGGGTGGAGAACCGGGTGCCCGGCGTTGACGCGAATCCGTATCTGGCGATCGCGGCCTCGCTCGCCTGCGGCTGGCTCGGCATGATCGAGGGGCGGGTTCCCGACGCGCCCGTCGTCGGCAGCGCGCACGCCTTGCCGCGTCTCGCCCTGCCGCGCGACCAGAGCGAGGCGCTCGATCGGCTAGCCGCATCGGAACGGCTCCGCGACGTGCTCGGCGCGCGATTCCTCGCGGTCGTGAACGCGGTCAAGCAGGCGGAGTACGATGCCTACCAGCGGGTGATCTCGAGCTGGGAGCGGGAGAACCTGCTGCTGAATGTCTGACGACTTCGCGGCACATTGACGCCGCGTGATCGCCC
>CAXTUK010000340.1:0-2992 GCA_964247395.1 uncultured Acetobacteraceae bacterium | reverse complement strand
CGACGAAGGTGAGCACGGTGCGGGCATCGGCCTTCGATCCGGCGCCGGCCGAAGGGGGATCGGCGGAGATCGCGGCGATCGACGTGGCAGCCGATCCCGAACTGTCGCGGTTCGTCTCGTCCGAACTGAGCCGCAGCGAACGGCCGGAGCTGACGGCGGCGCGCGTGGTGGTGTCGGGCGGCCGCGGCATGGGCTCGGGCGAGAACTTCGCGCTGCTGGAGCCGATCGCGGACCGGCTGGGTGCCGCGGTCGGCGCGTCGCGCGCGGCGGACGACAGCGGGTCCCTTCCTAACGACTACCAGGTGGGGCAGACGGGCAAGATCATCGCTCCGGAGCTCTATCTCGCGGTCGGGATCTCGGGCGCGATCCAGCATCTCGCCGGGATGAAGGACAGCAAGATCATCGTCGCGATCAACAAGGACGAGGAAGCGCCGATCTTCCAGGTGGCCGACTACGGGCTGGTGGCAGACCTGTTCAAGGCGCTGCCGGAGCTGCAGGCGGAGCTCGAACGCGCATAGGGTGCGACCACACCGCATCGGGAACCGTTCGATCCCGTCTTGATTGACAACCCGCCGTCGAAGAGCGTCCCCCTGTCAAACAAGAATATTGCGGGAGACGTCAATGCAGAATTCCCTCATCAGGCACGCGACGATCGTGGGGTTGCTGGCTGGCGTGCCGACTGGCCGGGCGGATGCGCAGGGCCTGGTCTCGCCCTATCCGGACGTGGGTCCAGGCACCAGCCTGTTCGATCATGAGCCCGATATCGCCGCATTGCCCGAGAAGGAATGGTTCCGGTCCAATATTCCGTTCGTCGACGTCCCCGACCGGAACATCATGGCGGTCTACTACTATCGCTGGCGCGTCTGGTATGAGAGCCAGCGCAACACCGGGCCGAGCAATGGCTGGATCACCACCGAGTTCGAGCCGCTGTTCGGCTTCGGCGGCCCCTTCGAGAGCATCTCGGCGGCGTCCGGGCATCACATCGACGAGGGTCGCTGGATACGCGATCGACGCTACCTCGACCAGTATATCGACTTCTGGCTGAAAGGCACCGGGTCGCAGGGCAAGGGAACGGCCTTCAATCCGGTCACGGCCGACTGGCTGCAGGCCTATACCAACTGGCTGCCGACGGCGGTGGTCGACCGCGCCCGGGTGACCGGCGACTGGTCGTTCGCGACGCAGCGATTGCCGCAACTGGAGACCGCCTACGCCCACTGGGCGCCGCTGTTCAACGCGTCGCTCGATCTCTACTTCGTCACGCCGATCTGGGACGCGATGGAGAACTCGGCGAGCTCGAACCGGACCGATCCGTCCAATCCGTTCTCCGGCGGCGACGGCTACCGGCCGACGATCAACGCCTACCTCTATTCGGACTCGCTCGCGATCGCCGAGCTCGCCCTGCGCACCGGCAATCTGCGGACGACGCTGGATTATGCCGGCCGTGCTTTCAGGATCCAGCAGGCGACGGAGAAGCACCTCTGGGATCCGGCCTCGAATTTCTACAAGCACGTGCCGGTCGCGAGTGATCCCGGTCTGGTGCCGATCCCGGACCGTGAGGAAATCGGCTTCGTGCCGTGGCAATTCGATCTGCCGTCGCCCAGCCGCTCGATCGCCTGGAGCCAGCTGACCCAGCACGGCGGTTTCGCCGGTCTCGACGGCATCACCACCGTGGAACGGCGCAGTCCATACTATTATTTCCAGGCCACCACCGGTTGCTGCCACTGGGACGGACCGGTCTGGCCATACGCGACGTCGCAGACGCTGACCGGGCTGGCCAATCTGCTGATCGACTATCCTGCTCAGCCCTATGTGACCGCCCAGACCTACTATGACGAACTGCACGTCTTCGCGGCCTCGCAGTTCAAGGACGGTCTGCCGTATGTCGCGGAGGCGCACGACGCCGACACACCCGCCTGGATCTACGATACGCCAAATCGAAGCGAGGACTACAACCACTCGACATTCGGCGACCTGGTGCTGACGGGTCTGTTGGGGATCAGGCCGGAGGGTTTCGACGCCGTCCTGCTGCATCCGCTGGCGCCGAAGAGCTGGGACTGGTACGCGGTCGACAACGCGCCCTATCACGGTCACAATCTCAGTTTCAGCTGGGACCGCGACGGGTCGCATTACGGTCATGGCGCCGGATTTCGCGTCTATATCGACGGCAATCTGGTCGGCGTGTCGATGCGCCCGGGGCCCGAGCTGATCGCGTTCCCCCCAGCCGTGCCGCAGACCCTTCCGGTACTGGTCGACGACGCCGCCAACGCCGATGTCGCTCCGTTCCCGCATGCCGCCGCTTCCTACACGGGCAGCGACGGCGACCCGTCGCGCGCGATCGACGGCAAGGATTTCTTCCTGACGGTTCCGAACACCCGCTGGGTGAACACGGGCTCGCCCAACGCGCAGGACTGGCTCTCGGTCGATTTCGGCGCCCCCAGGCCGGTCAGCGACGTGCGCGTCTTCCTCTACGCGGACGGCCAGGTGGTGAGGGCACCGCAATCCTACGTGCTGCAGCAGCGCAACGCCGACGGCAGCTGGAGCGACATTCCGAACCAGAGGCGGACCCCGAACCAACCCGCCGGCGACGACCTCAACCGCGTCAGCTTCCCGACCATCCAGGCGCGGCGCATCCGCGTCCTGATGACGCCGCAGCCCGGCTACGCGGTGGGCGTGACCGAGATTCAATCCTGGCGGGAGGTCGGCTCCATCCACTAGGCAAGCGAAGACTGGCCTGGTTGCCCTTCCCCATGGGGAGGGGCAGTCTCGGGGGCGGCAGGGAACCCGAGCTGGCGAGCGGTTACGAGCGGTGACACCATCGCGCATTGCCGGAAGCACCTGACCGGATACAAGATACGCGTCGTCGTCGAGTTCACCCAAGAGACGCTGCCGCGTTCGAATGTCGGCAAGCTGCTTCGCCGGTCCCTGACCGCCGCCACGCCCTTGACGGCGCGACCGCGCCCCCGGGGATCGCGGCCGAGCGGAAGGCTCGCAG
>CAXTUK010000339.1:0-2997 GCA_964247395.1 uncultured Acetobacteraceae bacterium | reverse complement strand
CCCTGTATGCGCGGGTGATCCTGGGCGCGATGCCGCTGATGTTCGCGTTCTTCCTGCCGCAATCGGTGCTGCGCGGGACGGGCGACACCAGGACGCCGCTCAGGATGGTCCTGGTCTCGACGGCGGTGGGGCTGGTGCTGACGCCGCTGCTGATCGAGGCCGGGCTCGGCGTCGCGAGCCCGGCGGCGGCGATGATGGTCTCGATGGCGGCGGCGCGGGGGTGGGTGGGGCGTCACCTGCGGCGGACCGGCAATCCGCTCGCGCCGACCCGGGCGCTGGCCGCGCGGCTGCGGATCGATCGCGCGGTCCTGAGCGAGATCCTGCATCTCGGCCTGCCGAGCTCGGCGCAGATGATCGCGATGTCGGTGGCCGAGCTGGTGCTGCTCGGGCTGATCAACCGGTTCGGCGCGAATGCGACGGCGGCGTATGGCGCGGTGAACCTGCTGCTGAGCTACATGCAGTTCCCGGCCTTCTCGATCTCGATCACCGCGTCGGTGCTGGCGGCGCAGGCGATCGGGGCCGGGCGGCCGCACATGCTGGGCGCGGTGACGCGGACCGGGCTGTGGCTGAACGTCGTGGTGACCGGCAGCCTGATCGGGCTCGCCTACGCGGTGGCGCGCCCGCTGCTCGGATTGTTCATCACCGACCCGGCGGTGGCGGCGCTGGCCGGGCACCTGCTCGACGTGGTGGCGTGGAGCACGATCCTGTTCGGCATGGCCGGGGTGTTCTCGGGCGTGATGCGGGCGAGCGGCACGGTGCTGATGCCGATGGCGCTGTCGATCGCGGCGATCGGCCTGGTCGAGGTGCCGCTGGCGCAATGGCTGAGCCGGACGCGTGGGCTGGACGGGATCTGGTTCGCCTACGCCGCCACCTTCTCGACGATGTTCGTGCTGCAGGGCGCGTACTACCGGTTGGTCTGGTCGGAGCGGCGGCCGCGCGCGGTGGCGGCGCTGGGAGTGTGAGGGCGACCAGGGTCACAGCGCCGTGTAGCCGCCGTCGACGAAGATCGCCTGGCCGTTGACCATGTCGGAGGCGGCGGAGGCGAGGAACAGCACCACGTCGCAGACCTCGATCGGCTGGGCGACGCGGCCGGCCGGGATCCTGGCGATGAACGGGCCGAGTTTGGCCGGATCGGCCCAGACCTGTTCGGCCATCGGCGTGAGCGTGATCGTCGGACAGACCGCGTTGACCTGGATGTTGAACGGCGCCCATTCCGCGGTCATCACCTTGGTCAGGCCGTTCAGGCCGTTCTTCGACGCGGCATAGGCGCCGTGCTCGGTCAGCGCCACGGCGCTGGTCTGCGAGCTGATGTTGACGATCTTGCCGCACTTGCGCGCGATCATCGCCGGCGCCAGGGTCCGGGCGAGCAGCCAGGGGGCGCGGAGATTGACCGCCTGGATCAGGTCCCATTCCTCGACGGTCTGCTCGATCAGCGATCTGGGCAGGCTGATGCCCGCGTTGTTGACCAGGACGTCGATCGCGCCCCAGGCGTCGAGCGCCGCGCGGCCGGCTCGTTCGACCTCGTCGGGACGGCTCAGGTCCGCGACGACGGTCAGGCAGCGCCTGCCGTTGCCCTCGACCATCGCCCGCGCCGCCGAGAGGCCCTGCTCGTCGCGCGCCACGGCGACGATGTCGGCGCCGGCCTCGCTCAGCACGCCGCAGAGCGCGATGCCGATGCCCCTGGAGGCTCCGGTCACCAGGGCCTTCCGGCCTTCGAGGGAGAAGCGTCGGGTCACGTCGGTCATCGGCGGCATCCTCGATGGTCTCGCTTCCGTCTGGTGCGGTGGTATGTCACGTCGGGACGCGACGACAGGGAGAGTTCCGGATGGTCAAGAAGGTCATCAACGACCCTGACGCGATCGTCGACGAGGTGATCGACGGGATGGTGCTGGCGGCCGACGGCCGGCTGGTGCGCATCCCGGACGCCAGTTCCGTCATGCGGCCGCGGATCGAGGACGGCAAGGTGTCGCTGCTGATCGGCGGCGGCAGCGGTCACGAACCGATGTATTCGGCCTACGTGGGCGAGAACTTCGCCGACGCCGCCGTCTGCGGCAACATCTTCGCCTCCCCCACGCCTGACCTGATCCTGAACGCGACCCGCGCGATCCATCGCGGCAAGGGCGTGCTCTACGTCTATGGCAACTATGCCGGCGACAACATGAACTTCGACATCGCCGCCGAGATGGCGGCCGAGGAGGGGATCGAGGTCGAGACGGTGCGCGTGCTCGACGACGTCGCGGCGAGCCCGCCCGACCAGGCCCACGAACGGCGCGGGATCGGCGGCGCGTTCTTCCAGGTCAAGATCGCCGGCGCGGCGTGCGGCATGTCGGGTTCGCTCGCGGATGCGGCCGAGACGGTACGCGGCGCGCAGCGCAACATCCGCTCGATCGGCGTGGCGCTCGGCGCGGGGTCGCTGCCGCAGACCGGCGAGCCCACCTTCGTGCTCGGGCCCGACGAGATCGAGATCGGCCTCGGCGTGCATGGCGAGCCGGGCGTGGAGCGACGCAAGCTCATGCCGGCCGACGCGCTCGCCGACACGATGATCGAGCGCGTGGTTCGCGACCTGCCGTTCGGCCGCGGCGAGCGGGTGGCGCTGCTGCTGAACAGTCTCGGCGCCACGACGATGATGGAGCTGATGATCGTCAATCGACGGGCGCGGCAGATCCTGGCCGACGCCGGCCTGACGGTGGCCGCGACCTATTCGGGCCCGTTCTTCACCTGCCAGGAGATGGCGGGCTTCTCGATCTCGCTGATGCGGCTCGACGAGGAGCGCGAGCGGCTGCTCCGGGCGAGCGCCTGGTCGCTCGGCTATCATTGCTGAGGATGGCGGTCATGCAATCGCTCGATGTCCTGACCGCGGCGGCCATGCTGCGCGCCGCCGCCGGGCGGCTGATCGACGGCGAACCGGTCCTGACGCGGGCCGACCAGGCGATCGGCGACGGCGATCACGGGGTCGGCATGGCGCGCGGCTTCAAGGCCGCGCTGTCGGCGCTCGAC
>CAXTUK010000338.1:0-3005 GCA_964247395.1 uncultured Acetobacteraceae bacterium | reverse complement strand
ACGCTGGTGATGCTGCTCGGTCCCGAATACACAATTCGCACGCAAGCCGGCGCCGGGCCGGCTCCGAACGTCGCCTTCGACGCGGACCACATCCTCGGCACCGAGACCGCGATCCTGTCGAGCGACGATCTGCACCGCGACGTGATCCGTTCGGTCGGGCTCGCGCGGCTGTATCCGAAGCTGTTGCGGCGACCGAGCCTGCCGATCCGCGTCCTGGCCGCGATCAAGGGGCTGCCGGACGCGCTGGCGAAACTCGCCGGTTCCGAACCGGCGCGTGCCGTCGCCGACGGGAACCCGGTCGAGACGGCGGTCGCGATCTTCGACGGCCATCTCGACATCGCGCCATCCAAGCTCGCCAGCGTGATCACGCTGGGCTCCACGCATCGGGATCCTGCGGTCGCACTCGACACGCTGCGCATGCTGGAACGGCTCTATCTGCAGCGGCGGCGCGCTCTGTACCTGCGGCAGGACAGCCGCGCGATGCGGGCCGAGGTCGCGAGAGCCCGGGCGTCGCTCGACGCGGCCGACGCGTCGCTGGCTTCGTTCCGGCTCTCGCACGCCCTGCCCGACTACGGCGCGCAGCTCGCGACGTTGCTGGGCGCGCAAGGCGACATCGAGCACGACGCGATCGATGCGCGGCGCGCCGAGGCGGCAGGGCAGGCCCGGATCGCGGCGCTCGAGATCGAGCGATCACGGCTGCCGTCGATGGTGGCGGGCGGCAGCGACGTCAGTCTCGATGCGCATACCGCGGCCCTGCGCGACGGCATCGAGGCATTGCGGGCGCGGGAAGCGGCGACCCTGAGCCGCTATCGGGAGGAAAGCCCGGCGGCACGCGACATCGAGGCGCAGATCCGCGCCCGCACCGGCGAACTCGTGGGCACGCGCGCGGCGACGCTGTCGGCCAGCCATACGGTGCGCAACGCGGCGCTCGACACGGTGACGGCCAGCCTGCTGCAACTGCGATCCGAGCAGCGCGGTCTCGTGGCGCGGCTCGCCGACGACGACGCCGAGGGGGTCGCGGTCTCGAGGCGGATCGCGACGCTGCAGACCAGCCAGCGCGCGCTCGATGCGCTCGGCACCCGGCGAAGCGTCCTGCTCGACGATCTGCGCAGCCTGGAGGCGGCCGCCTCGAGCCAGGGCGATGTCGAGGCGGTGGAGGCGGCCTCGCTGCCGAGCGTGCGCGTCGCCGCCGCACCCAGCCTGCCGGTCAAACCCAAGCCGCTCCGGCTGCTGCTGATCGGAGCGGGCGCCGTGTTCGGTCTTCTCGCATGCTGTGCCGGCGCGCTGGTCGGTCACGCGTCGCGGCGCACGATCCTGCTCGGCGAGGAGATCGAGCAGCTCGGCATGGCCGTTCTCGCGCGCATCCGGTCCGGCGACGAGACGATCGCAATGCCGCCGATCGTGCCGCTCACCGCATGACCGGCTTGCGTGTGCCGGCGCTCGACGGATGGCGCGGGATCTCGATCCTGCTGGTGCTGGCAGCCCATGCCGGCGTCGGTCCCGCGGTTCCTGGCGGCCTCGGGGTGACGATCTTCTTCTTCGTCAGCGGCCTGCTGATCACCGGACAGCTGCTCGACGAGCATCGCGTCCACGGCCGGATCGATCTCGGGCGGTTCTACTGGCGGCGCGCGCTGCGGCTGCTGCCCGCCTCGACGGCTTTCATCGTGATCGCGGGGATCGCCTATGCCGCGTGCGGCGGATCGATGCGGGCCTGGGCGCCTGCGGCCGCCCTGCTCTACGCCGCCAACTACGCCGAGCTCGCCTCGCATGTGTTCGACACCACGCTGCCCGGGCTGGCGCATCCATACGTCATTCTCTGGTCGCTCGCCATCGAGGAACATTTCTACGTGTTCTGGCCGGTGCTCCTGCTGATCCTGTCGCGGGGCGGGAGCCGGGCGAGGATCGTGGCACTTCTTGTCTGCATCGCCGGTTGCCTCGCGTGGCGGTGCCACCTGGCGCCGATCTGCGGCGCGCACGGCCATGCCTGTGGACCGCATGGCGACGACTGGATCGGCAAGGCCACCGACACGCGGGCCGACAGCCTGGCGTTCGGCGCACTCGCGGCGTCGGTTCTGCGTTCGCGCCTGGCCGCGATGCTCGCGCCGCTCGTCCGGTCGCCGATCGCGGTCGCGAGCGCCGCACTGCTGCTCGTGGTCACGGTGGTGATCCGGGATCACGGCTTTCGGGAGACCTGGCGCTATACGCTGCAGGGCCTGGCGTTGCTGGTGCTGGTGCCGGCGTCGATGGCGCCCGGCCGGTTGACGGCGCTGCTCTCGCGGCCGGCTCTCGTGCTCGTCGGCCGGCTCAGCTACGGGCTGTATCTCTGGCACTGGCTGGCCTTGATGCTGGCGAGCCGGCTGGCGCCCGGAGGCGTCGCGTTCGGCGCCGCGTTCGCTGCGCTGACGCTCGCCTTCACTCTGGCCTCCTGGTTCGCGATCGAGCGTCCCGTGATCGCGTTGCGCCGCCGCGCCGGATCGCACGCGCAACCGATGCTGCTGCCACGGACCGCGACGTGGCGCGCGTTGCCGGAAGGCCGAGCCGTTGCCGGCTGATCCGGCCGCACGCACGTTCAGACGTGCGGGCACGCTGCTGATCGGGTCCGGCGGCAGCCAGCTCGTGGCGCTCGGGCTGGCGCCGCTGCTGACCCGGCTGTACGATCCGCACGCGTTCGGCGCCTTCGGGATCTTCGCGGCGATCACCACGCTGGGCGCCTCGGTGGCGAGTTTGGGCCTCGAGAACGCCGTCGTGATCGAGCGGGACCCGCAACAGGCGCGCGTCGCGTTCGGTTTGTCGCTCGCGGTCGCCGCCGTCGTCGCCGTCTGTGCCGCAGCACTCGTCGCGGCGGCGTGCGAGACCGGGCTGCTGGCGGCGCTGCCCGCGGAGGCTGCATGGCTGGTCGGCGTCTCGGTTCTCGCACTGGCCGCGGGTCAGATCCTCGCCAGCCGCGCGCTGTCGCTGGAGCGGCCGGGAGCGGTCGCCGCCGGACGCCTGCTGCGAGGTGCGGG
>CAXTUK010000337.1:0-3011 GCA_964247395.1 uncultured Acetobacteraceae bacterium | reverse complement strand
GCCATCACGCTTCGGCACTAATGAATCACAAATCGCGACGTTTCGCAGCGGTCTCCGATGGTGAATCTGCAGCAATGTGGTCCGCTTACGGTTTTGATGGTGTCGCTGTTACCTCGACAGTCGATCTTCTACAAACCGCCTTTCGAGGCTTAGACATCCGAATGGCAAACGTTCTTTACCACAACTTTAATTTCGAGCCGATAAATCCAGACGTTCCGTATCCAATCAGCAAACGTAAAAGCTTTGCTCACGAGCAGGAGCTGCGATTGTTCATGCAGGATCCTATCAATGCTGGAGTTTGGCAATCAAAGATGAGAAAGTTTCACCGGACCTTGTATCACGGTAAATCGTGTTATCGTGACATCGATTGGACATCTTTCTCCCGGGACGTGAGTCAGGTAAGTTACTCGGCAGGTTTGCCGGTCAAGATTCCGGTTGGGAATCTGATAACCAGTGTGCGCGTCAATCCGAGAGCGGATGCTTGGTTGGTGAATGTCGTGAGGGCAATTTCGAATGCATTCCACTTGGACCAGGATATTATTTCCCAGTCTGATATTGGCAGCGCATTCTTCACGTAGCGCAATCTTTGCTGCGGACAATGACCGTGCCCGGTTGCGCAGCTTTGACTTCAATATCCTCGAGGCTAACAGAGCCAACGCACTCAACCAAGATCGCTGACGCGCAGCCTCTCGAGGCATAAATCTCGTCAGAGTCGCAGCGATCCTATAGCATCGAACAGCCCTGGGTTACCGAGCCTCCGGTCCGTCAAGCATTTCGTCTCCAGACCTCCTCCTGCAACAGCGTCGCGAACAGCACCCAGACGAAGAGCGGCGCATCCGCCGCTGCCGCCTGCCGGTCGACCAGCGCCGCAGTCGCGACCGCCGCCCCCGACGTCGCGACCATGCCGCCGGTGACGCCGAGCGCCTCCCCGAGCTGCTTCCTCCCGAACAGCACGTACGAGAAGCCGGCGACGCCCAGCAGGTTCGTCGCCCAGGCGGCGAGCGCCGCATTGCGCCGCATCGACGGTCGCGCCCTCAGCAGCCGATACCCCGAATAGCCTAGCAGGGCATCGAGGGCTGTCCACGCGACGGCGAATACCGGCCCCGGTGGCGTGAAACCCGGTTTGCGCAGCGACGCGTACCACGCCGAGGTGCCAGGATGATCCGGCGTCGGACCGAAGCGGCGCCCCGAGAGCTGCGCCGCCACGACCGCGCCGCCGGAGATCAGCGTTGCTGCCCAGATTTTCATGTCGTCCTCGCGATCCTGCCGAAGGTGGTGACCCCGGAACGGGCCTCGCGCATCAGCGTTCCGAGCGCCTCACGTCACACAGGAACCCGCTCATGGCGACCGTTGCCCGCGCGTCCTCCGCCAGCTTGATTTCCGGCACCGTCGCGAGCCTGACCTCCGTCGCGGCCCTGGCCGTCGCCGCGCGCATCGAGGGCAAGGGCGCCCTGCGGCCCATCAACGCCACCAGCCACTGGCTCAACGGGGACCGAGCCGGCGCCAGCGGACGAGCCGACCTGTCCCACACCGCGGTCGGCTACGCGACCCACCTCGCGGCGACCCTCTTCTGGGCGTTCTTCTTCCAGGCCTGGCTCGCCAGCGGACGCCCTCGCGCGCTGCCGCTCCTGCCACGCGCGCTGGTGATCTCCGGCATCGCCGCGCTCACCGACTACACAGTGACACCGAAACGGTTCACACCAGGCTGGGAACTCGTGCTGACCAGGCGCTCCATGGCCGCAGCCTACGGCGCGATGGCGCTCGGCCTGGCCCTCGGTTCCCGGCTGTCGCGGCGGCGCCCCGCCTGAGCCTGACCGCCGAGCCGAACCGGAGCGAACGATGGACGAGACGCCGATTCTCCCCGCGCATATCGAGGATACGATCAAGGCGATCGCCAAGCTGCACGAGGATCACCGGCTCGAGGCCGGCCCGCTGCAACGGCTGGTCGATCGGCTGACCGGGCTGATCGGCCAGCCGCGCTTCATCGGCGCGATGACCGTCATCGTGATGCTGTGGATCGGCTCGAACCTGCTCGCGGTCTGGCGCGGCGTGCCGCCTTGGGACGTGCCCCCGTTCGGCTGGCTGCAAGGCGCGCTGACCCTGCTGGCGCTCTTCACGACGGTCCTGATCCTGACGACGCAGCGACGCGAGGACCAGCTGGCCGGCTACCGCGAGCAGCTGACGCTCGAACTGGCGATCCTGAGCGAGCAGAAATCCGCCAAGATCATCTCGCTTCTCGAGGAGATGCGGCGCGACAACCCGCTTCTGAAGAACCGGCCGGACGAGGAGGCCGCAGCGATGTCGGTCGCCGCCGACCCCCAGGCGGTCCTCGACGCGATCAAGGACAGCGCCGACGTCCCGCTCGAGGCCGACCTCGTCGCCTCCGCGGCCGCGATCGACGTCGCGATCAGTCGCGGGCGCGAGGGTCGACCGGAGCAGACATCGCCATAATCAGCCCTCCAGACGACGCAACACCTGCACCGGATAGAGCGCCGGCCATCTTGATTGCGCGCGCCAATTTCAAGTCGATCGGCAATCAAGACCGAACCCTCCGACCCCACCACCTCAAGTCACGTGCAGCAACCGGATCAACCCGAGGCTGATCCCGCCCAGCACCAGCAGCGACAATGTCACCGCGGCCGTCACCGCGCCGCCCGCGCGCGCCACCACCCGGACATCCACGCCCAGACCGAGCCCAGCCATCGACACCGTCGTCAGCAATCCCGCCGCCGTCTTGATCGGCCCGAGCAGCGCCACCGGGATCACGCCGGCCGCCCGAAGCAGCGCCACCGCGAGAAACCCCACGATGAACCAGGGCACCAGCTGGTGCAGCCTGGGCCGTCCACCGCCCTCACGCCGCCGGGCCATGACCAGCGAGCACGCCAGCACCACCGGCCCCAGCATCAGAACTTGGTTTAGTTTGACGTTGGTGACGTCGTGGTTGCTGTGAGGTGTGTTCGGCAGCGTCGCCGCCAGCACCTGCGGCACCGCGTACACGCTCAACCCCGCGA
>CAXTUK010000336.1:0-3060 GCA_964247395.1 uncultured Acetobacteraceae bacterium | reverse complement strand
TCCTGATCTCGCGGCTGGCGAGGCGGTAGGTGCCGGCGAATCCGGACGCGCGGCCGATCGGCCAGGTGGCGGGCGAGACGTCGAGTGCGAGGCCGCTCGCGATCTCGTCGAGGAGCTCGAACGGGTCGCGCGCCTCGCGGTCCATCTTGTTGATGAAGGTGATGATCGGGATGTCGCGCAGGCGGCAGATCTCGAACAGCTTGCGGGTGCGGTCCTCGATGCCGCGGGCGGCGTCGATCACCATCACCGCGCAGTCGACCGCGGTCAGCGTGCGGTAGGTGTCCTCGGAGAAGTCCTCGTGGCCGGGCGTGTCGAGCAGGTTGTAGACGATGCCGGCGTGCTCGAAGGTCATCACCGAGGTGACGACCGAGATGCCGCGCTCGCGCTCGATGCTCATCCAGTCGGAACGGGTGCGACGGCGTTCGCCCTTGGCGCGCACCTGGCCCGCGAGCTGGATCGCGCCGCCGGCGCGCAGCAGGCGCTCGGTGAGCGTGGTCTTGCCGGCGTCCGGGTGCGAGATGATGGCGAACGTCCGGCGTCGCGCGATCTCCGCGCGACGCGTCGCGGCGTCGCTCAGCGCGAGTAGAACTCGACGACCAGGTTGGGCTCCATGGTCACCGGATAGGGCACGTCGGTCAGCCTGGGCGCGCGGCCGAACCGGCCCTTCATCGCGCGGTGATCGACCTCGAGATATTCGGGGACGTCGCGTTCGGCGCTCTGGGCCGCGTCGAGCACGACGGCGAGCTGCTTGGATTTCTCGCGCACCTCGATCTCGTCGCCGTCGCGCAACAGGAACGACGGGATGTTGACGCGCCTGCCGTTGACCAGCACGTGCCCGTGGCTGACGAACTGGCGCGCGGCGAACGGCGTCATCGCGAACTTCAGGCGATAGATGGCGGCGTCGAGACGGCGCTCGAGCAGCTCGATCAGGTTCTCCGACGTGTCGCCGCGGCGGCGCACCGCCTCCTCGTAATATTTGCGGAACTGCTTCTCGCCGATGTTGCCGTAGTAGCCCTTGAGCTTCTGCTTGGCCATCAACTGGACCGAGAAGTCGGACGGCTTGCTCTTGCGCCGCTGGCCGTGCTGGCCAGGCCCGTAGTCGCGCTTGTTGACCGGCGACTTGGCGCGGCCCCAGAGATTGACGCCGAGACGGCGGTTGATCTTGAACTTGCTCTCGAGGCGCTTGGTCAAGCCTCGCACTCCTTGACGATGCGGTTGCCGGCATCGTCGCCTGCGCGATCGTGCTCGTCCGCTTGTTGCACCGGTAGGTCTCGACCAACGGGGATCGGACGGGCGCCGCGCGTCGCGCGCGGTCCACGTTCCCGGCAGTGGGCGCCTTATGCCTATCGGGGCTCGCCGATGTCAAATTCGGCGCGCACGGGGCGGCGTGGACACATCCGTTAGGATGACGTTAGAACCATGTTCGTGGTATGGCGTCCGGCGGGCCGACGGTGGGAGGCGGGAACTGACCCAGGAGAAACGCCGCGACCTGGTGCCGGTCCTGGTCCTTGCCGGCCTGGTCGCGGTCGGGCTCGCCTCCTGGTGGCTGGTGCCGGCCTTCCTGCACGTGGTCAAGCACCAGGACTGCGTCGGCTCCGGTCGGATGGACTGCTGAGCGTGATGACCGTGCAGCATCCGCAAGCGGCGCTCCTGCCGCTGTCCGTCGCACAACGCGGCCTGTGGGTGAGCAGCAAGCTGGCGCCGGCCGACATCGTCTTCACCATCGCCGAGGCGCTCGAGATCCATGGCGCCGTCGACGTCGCATGCTTCCTTCGCGTGCTGGCACGGCTTGCCGACGAGATCGAGCCGTCGCGAACCCGCATCGTCGAGGATGTCTCCGGGCCGAGGCAACTGATCGCCGCCCGGTTCGACCGCGCGTGCGGGCTGGTCGACCTGTCGGGCGAGGCCGAGCCGTTCGAGCGGGCGATGGCCTGGATGCAGGCGGAGTTGTCGCGGCCGATCAATTTCAGGCACGACCCGCTGTGGAACTCGGCGCTGATCCGCCTCGGGGACGCGCACTTCCTCTGGTACCACCGCTGCCATCACGTGGTGATGGACGGCTTCTCCGGCGGCCTGATCGCCAAGCGGTTGTCGGCGCTCTACAACGCGGCGCTGGCCGGCGAGCCGCCGACCGCCTCGCCGTTCGGGCATGTCGCGGACCTGCTCGAGATCGAGGCCGCCTACAGGGTGTCGGATCGGCATGCGCGCGACCGGGCCTACTGGCTCGAGCAGCTCGCCGACCTGCCCGACCCGGTGTCGCTCGCGCGACGCCGCCGGGTCGGCACGGGCCCGTTGCTCCGCCATACTTCGGTCATCGACGCGGCGCTCGCCAGGCGGCTGATGTCGCTCGCGCGCGAGATCGGCGGAACCCTGCCGCAGATCCTGATCGCGCTGGTCGCGATCTATGTCCACCGCGTCACCGGCGCCGCCGACCTGACGCTCGGCATGCCGGTAACCGGCCGCGTCGGGCACGCCATGCGCGCCATCCCGGCGATGGTCGCCAACGCGGTGGTGATGCGGTTCCGCTTCGCGCCCGGCATGACGCTCGCCGACGTGGTGGCGCAGAGCGCGCGCAACATGCGGGGCGCGTTGCGCCACCAGCAGTTCCGCTACGAGGATCTGCGCCGCGCGCTCGGCCTGTTCCACACCGACCAGCAGATCTCGTGGACCGGCGTCAACATCGAGCCGTTCGACTTCGACCTGTCGTTCGGCGGCCATCCGACGACGGCGCACAATCTCTCGAACGGCCCGGTCGAGGATCTGACGATCTTCGTCTACGACCGCAACGACGATCGCGGGCTGCGCGTCGACTTCGACGCCAACGCGCTGCTCTACGAGGCGGCCGAGCTCGAACGCCACGCCGAACGGCTGCTGCGGATGATCGACGGCGTGGCGGCCCGACCGGAGCGCCCGCTCGCTTCCCTGCCGCTGTTCGCGGCGGGAGAGCGGGAGATGCTCACGGCGATCGCCGGGCCCTGGCTCGCGTCCTGCCCCGATCCGCTCGCGCTGCTCGACGAGCGCGCCCGGTCGGGCCCCGACGCGGTCGCGGTGGTCGGGCAG
>CAXTUK010000335.1:0-3079 GCA_964247395.1 uncultured Acetobacteraceae bacterium | reverse complement strand
GTGGCGGGCAGCGGGCCGGCGAGATCGGGGGCGCCGATGGTGTCGGGGATGGTGGCGTCGGTCAGGCCGGCGACGGCGATGATGTCGCCCGCCTCGACCTCGTCGACGGTGACGCGGTCGAGGCCGCGGAAGCCCATCAGCTTGGTCAGGCGGCCGGTCTCGACCGTGGAGCCGTCGGAGCGGAGCACGCGGACGGGCATGTTCAGTCGCGCCCTGCCCTGCTCGACGCGGCCGGTGAGCACGCGGCCGAGGAAATTGTCGTAGTCGAGGATCGACGCGATCATCGCGAACGGCGCGTCGTGGTCGACGGTGGGCGGCGGGACGTGGCGCAGGACGAGGTCGAACATCGGCGCGAGGTCGTTCCGCGCGCCGTCGAGCACCTCGTCGGCCCAGCCCTGGCGGCCGGAAGCGTAGAGCATCGGGAAGTCGAGCTGGTGGTCGTCGGCGCCGAGGGCGGCGAACAGATCGAACACCTCGGTGTGGACCTCGTCGGGGCGCGCGTCGCCCCGGTCGACCTTGTTGACGACGACGATCGGGCGGATGCCGCGCGCGAGCGCCTTGCCGACGACGAACTTGGTCTGCGGCAGCACGCCCTCGGCGGCGTCGACGAGGACGATGGCGCCGTCGACCATGTTGAGGATGCGCTCGACCTCGCCGCCGAAATCGGCGTGGCCGGGGGTGTCGACGATGTTCAGCCGCGTGTTCTTCCAGACCACGCTGGTGCACTTGGCGAGGATGGTGATGCCGCGCTCGCGCTCGAGGTCGTTGCGGTCCATGGCGCGCTCGGCGACCTGCTGGTGCTCGCGGAAGGCGCCCGACTGCCTGAGGAGCTGGTCGACGAGCGTGGTCTTGCCGTGATCGACGTGCGCGATGATGGCGATGTTGCGGATGTCCATGGGCGGCTAGATAGCGTTGTGCAGTGCAAAGTGCGAGGGAAAGACGCGCATCAAAGGGGGGAGCCCCTGGTGAGCGCGACGAGATCGGCCTCCGGCCGGGCGCCGACATGCGAGATGATCTCGGCGGCGGCGATGGAAGCGATCCGCCCCGCCTCGGCCAGCGTCTCGTCGCGCGCGAGGGCCGCTTGGACGGGGGGGGCGTGGCGGGCGCGGGCGCCGGTGGTGTCGACGACGACGGTCGGGTGGGCGCCGATGACGACGCGCTCGGCGCCGTGAACGACGAGGCTGCCGGCAGCACCCCTGGTGACGACGCCCAGCTCGACCTCGGCCGCGAGACGGTCGGCGCAGGCGGCGATGTCGGCGTCCTGGTAGAGCGAGCGGATCTCGGCCTCGTTGGCGAAGACGATGTCGGCGTGGTCGCCGATGAAGTCGCGGAAGGCGTCGCGGTGGCGCTCGACGCAGAACGCGTCCGAGAGCGAGATCGCGACTCGGCGCCCGGCGGCGGCGGCCTTGCGGAAGGCGGCCTGGGCGGAAGGAGGGTCGAACAGGTAGCCTTCGAGGTAGAGGATGGCGGCCCGGGCGATGGCGCGCTCGTCGATGTCGTCGGGGGAGAGATGGGTGGCGGCGCCGAGGAAGGTGTTCATCGTTCGCTGGCCGTCGGGCGTGACGGCGATGAGGCAGCGGGCGGTCGGCGCTCCGGCGACGAAGGGATGGGCGGAGAAGCTGACGCCGGCGGCCTGGATGTCGCGGGCGAACTCGGCGCCGAGCGCGTCGTCGGCGATCTGGCCGAGATAGGCGACGCGCGCGCCGAGCATGGCGGCCGCGACGCAGGTGTTGGCGGCGGAGCCGCCGCCGCGACGCATGGGAGCGTGTGCGAGGGCTTCGGTGAGCAGGAGCGCGCGTTGCTCGTCGACGAGCGCCATGCTGCCGGGACGCATGTCCCATTGCGCGAGGAAGGCGTGGTCGGTCCGTCCGATCACGTCGACGATGGCGTTGCCGATGCCGAAGATGTCGATCGTGTCCGTCATTACGCCCTCATGGTTCCGGTGCGGGGCGATTAGACCGGTGCACGCCGGACCGCAACGAAGCGGTTCCAAAGCCGGCATTTCGCGACACGGAAGCGTCATCGCACGCTTGTTCGAGCAGGATCGAGAGTGTAAGGCGGACGTCTCGCACGGAGAGAATCCGGCGGGCAGAGAGTCATGCGAAAGGGAAGTTCCCTTGTTCAAACGACGCAAGCCCGACGAGGCTGCCCCTGAGCGAAACGTCTTCGGCTCCGCGAAGGTCGAGGCGTCGCCGACGCAGCCGAAGCCATTGCCGACATCGAGCGCCACCAAGCCGGCCGACGGCGCCCTCGGCGTTCCGCCCCGCCCTGAACCGCCAAAGGAGACGCCCATCATGAGCCGTCCGCCGATTCCCGCGACACCCACGCCGCAGATCCCGCCGCAGGGCCTGCAACCGCCGCGTCCGCCCGGCGTGCCGGGCATGACCGGCACGCGGGCGCCACAGGCGTCGGAGCGGCGCACGCTGGTCGTCGGACGGGGAATTTCGGTCCAGGGCTCGGTGCAGGATGCCGAGCGCCTGGTGGTCGAGGGGACCGTCGAGGCGACGATGATCCGGGCGACCGAATTGTCGGTGGCGCCCGGCGGGGTGTTCCGCGGCGAGGTGGAGGTCGAGGAGGCCGAGCTCGCCGGGACGATCGACGGGACGCTGGTCGCGCAGGGCACGCTGGTCGTGCGCGCCTCCGGCAAGCTGCTCGGATCGGCGCGCTGCCGCAGGCTGCAGGTCGAGGATGGCGGCCAGATCAGCGGCCGCCTCGAGATGCTGACCGACGGGGCGGCGCGTTCGGAGACCCAGAGGCTGGCGTCGGGCGAGCCGGCCAAGCCGGGCGAGCGGCCGGCGCCGTTGCAGGTGGCGCCCGCGGAAGCGACCGCTTCGTAGCAGGACAGGGTCCGGAGGGATGCCCCCCTCCGGACCCGATCGGCTCAGGCGGCGGTGTCGCGCTTGTCGCGGACCTTCACGTAGGCGATCTGCGCATGCTCGGCGCAGTAGGGCTTGTTGGGCAGGGTTCCGGCGTCGCAGAAGCGGAACGAGCGTGTGCCCGGCTCGCCGATCGGCCAGCAGCACGGGGAGATGCGGCCGAAGACGGGCGCCGGGAGGGCGCGGAGCACCGGCCTGGGCAC
>CAXTUK010000334.1:0-3085 GCA_964247395.1 uncultured Acetobacteraceae bacterium | reverse complement strand
GGACGGAGCCGGTTGAGGCGCGGCGGAGGTGCGGTTTCGACATGATCGCGGATCCCGTTCGGGAGCGATCCTAGCGCGATTTCGTTCCGTTAGCGTTAAGGGCTGGCGGCGTACGGATTGGTTGTGCCGCGGGTGAGCAGGCGGACCGGGACGCCGGGCAGGTCGAAACTCTCGCGCAGGCCGTTGACCAGGTAGCGCCGGTAGTCCTCCGGCAACTGCTCGGCCCGGGTGCCGAACAGGACGAAGGTCGGCGGCCGCGCCTTTGCCTGGGTCATGTAGCGCAGCTTGAGGCGCTTGCCGTCGACGAGCGGCGGCTGGTGGCGCTCGAGGGCTGACTCGAACCAGCGGTTCAGCGCGCCGGTCGCCACACGGCGGTTCCATGTCTCGTGGGTGCGGCGGACGGCGGGGAACAGCCGGGCGACACCGTCGCCGGTGAGCGCGGAGAGCTGGACGGTTTCGATGCCCTTCATCTGGGCGAGGCTGGTCTCGAGCCGATCGGCGATGGCGCGCCTCGTCCCGGCGCGATCCTCGACGGCATCCCACTTGTTCAGCGCCAGGATGCAACCGCGGCCCTCGCGCTCGACGAGGCGGGCAATCTGCAGATCCTGCTCATGGATGCCCAGCACGGCGTCGATCACCAGGACGACGATCTCGGCCATCTTGAGCGCCTCGATGGTGGCGCTGACCGACATGCGCTCAAGCGGGGCGTCGACACGGGCGCGCTTGCGCATGCCGGCGGTGTCGACGAGCGCGATGGGGCCCTGCGCATCGGCGATCTCGACGGTGACGGCGTCGCGGGTCAGGCCGGGCTCGGGACCGGTGATCATGCGCTCCTCGCCGAGCAGGCGGTTGAGCAGGCTCGATTTGCCGGCGTTCGGGCGACCGACGATTGCGAGATGGAGCATGCCCGGTGCAGGCTGGGCGGAGTTGGAGACCGGATCGTCGGCGAGTGGTGGCAGGTGCTCGGCGATCTCGCGCATCAGGTCGGCGAGGCCCTCGCCGTGCTCGGCCGACACCGCGAGCGGCGCACCGAGACCGAGCGAGAAGGCGTCCATCGCCGCGGCCAGCCCCTGGCGGCCCTCGGCCTTGTTGGCGACGAGGAGCACGGGGAGGTTCTGGCGACGGAGCCAAGTGGCGAAATGGGCGTCCGAGGCGGTGACGCCGGCGCGCGCGTCGACGACGAAGACGACGACCGCGGCACGCGCGACGGCGGCTTCGGAGGAAACGCGCATGCGGCCGAACAGGCTCTCGGGGGCGGCCTCCTCGAGGCCGGCGGTGTCGACGAGGCGCACGTCGCGGCCGCGCAGACGGGCGTCGGCCTCCTTGCTGTCCCGGGTGACGCCGGGTTCGTCGGAAACCAGCGCCGAGCGGCGGCCGGCGAGACGGTTGAACAGCGTCGACTTGCCGACGTTCGGCCGGCCGGCGATCACGACGAGTGGCAGAGGCGCGCCTGTCGGCGCGACGATCGGCAGGACCTCGCTCAGCGGAAGGCTGTCAGCCTCCCGTCGTTGGTCAACACGAGCATAACGCCGCCGGGGGCGATCGGGGTGAGGCTGGCGGGGCTGCGGAGCTTGCGCTGGTCCTCGATGGCGCCCTCGGCGGGAGAGAGCAGCAGGAGCTGGCCGTAGCTGCTGACGAAGACCAGATGGCTGCCGGCGAGCAACGGGCCCGACCAGGCGATCGGCTGCTTCTCCGCGTTCGGCTTGTGGTAACGCGGCAGCACGCTGTTCCAGCGCACATGCCCGGTTGCCTTGGACAGACAGGTGACGGTGTCGTCCTCGGTCAGCAGGAACAGCCAGTCGGCGGCGAGCACCGGGGTATGGCTGCCAGCGATGGCGGTCTCCCAGATGCGCCGGCCGGTCCGCATGTCGGTCGCCGTCGTCAGGCCGCCGACGCTGACCGTGTAGACGGTCTGGCCGTCGATGACCGGCTCGGCGTGGACCGAGGCGAATTCGAGCGGGCTGGCGCCCACCGTGCTGCCCAGCGTGTCGCTCCACACCAGCGCGCCGTCGAGCGTCCCGAGGGCCGCGACCTCGCCGGAGCCGAAACCGGCTACCACGACCTCGCCCGCAACGGCGGGAGCGGGCTGGCCGAGCACGGCGTTGAAGGATTGCGAGGCCTGATAGGTCCAGAGTGCGTGCCCGTCGGTGGTGTCCAGCGCGCGGAGCTTCTGGTCGATGGTGCCGAAGAACAGCCGGCTGCCCGCAACCGTGGGAGGCGAGCGGACCGGGAGCGTGGTGCCGACGCGCCAGCGAACGTGGCCGGTGGCGGCGTCGATGGCGAGCGCATCGGCCAGCCCGGTCGCGGCGTAGACCACGCCATCGGCATAGGTGATGCCGCCGCCGACATTGGTGCTCTTCTGCTTCGCGGGCTTGGTGACGAGGTGCCAGACGCGACGACCGGTCGCGAGATCGAAGGCGTCGATCACCGCGTCGGCGTCCATGGTGTAGACGCGGCCTTCGGCGACGACCGGCGAGGCGGTGAGCCGGGAACGCCCGGTCTGCCCGAGGCCGATCCTGACCTGCCAGGCCACCTTGTCGCCGCCGGTCCAGGCGGCGTTTCCCTCGACGTGGGACGGGACGCGGCCTGGCAGCGGCCAGTCCTGGTTGTCGTCCGGCGCCGGCACGGCGCCCGGGGTTGCGGCGAGCGCCGGATCGACGTTCAGGCCGTAGGCGGGCGGCAGGATGTCGATGCGATGACCGGGCGTGATCGGCTTGACGTCCTCCTCGAACAGTCCGCAGCCGGCGAGCGATGCGACGCCGATCGAGGCGCTTGCGGTCCGGAGCAGGCGGCGCCTGCCGACGGACCCCGTCATCCGCCGGCCGCCGGGCGGATCGCCTGAAGCAGCGTATTGGCGCGTTCGCGAATGTTGTCGGTGGCGTTCTCGTCGGCCAGCAGCATCTGCAGGGTGCGCCGGCTCTCGCTGGTCCTGCCATGGGCGAGGTCGATCATCGCGCTGGTCTCGAGGGCCAGATCCCGGAATGGCGCGCCCTGGCCTTCGATGCCCTGCAGGCGGAGCGCCAGCTCGGCCGGATTGCCGGTGGCGAGCTGGCGCTGCACCGAGGCGAGCGTCGCGAGATCGCGC
>CAXTUK010000333.1:0-3098 GCA_964247395.1 uncultured Acetobacteraceae bacterium | reverse complement strand
GCCGGCAAGCGGCCGCGGGCAAGGCGCGCGTCGGCAGCGGCAGCCGCGCCCGCTTGCCGGCCACCGTTTCCTTGCCCGCCTGGAACGTCACCTGGACGTCGCTTTCCTGGGCGATCGCCCGCAAGGCGCCCGCGGTCGCCCGCTTGAAGTCCTCGGCCCGGCCCTCCGCCTTCCTGCCGCCGTCGGCCGCCATCAGCGCGCCCGCTGCGCCGCGAGGTTTCCCGTGGCGACCTCGGCATTGAAGCAGCGCTGGTAGTATTCAGCGACCGTGCCGCGCTCCGCCTCGTCGCACTTGTTGAGGAACGTCAGCCGGAAGGCGAACCCGATATCGCCGAAGATCGCCGTGTTCTCGGCCCATGTCAGGACGGTGCGGGGCGACATCACCGTCGAGATGTCCCCCGCGACGAACCCCGCCCGCGTCAGGTCGGCGAGCGCCACCATCGCATCGACGCGCTTCCTC
Organism: uncultured Acetobacteraceae bacterium; assembly: GCA_964247395.1. Classification (GTDB taxonomy): domain Bacteria; phylum Pseudomonadota; class Alphaproteobacteria; order Acetobacterales; family Acetobacteraceae; genus CAXTPV01. Next base: position 2,638 of record CAXTUK010000333.1, on the reverse strand, counting down.
GCCTCGCGGTCGCCCGCGTCGGCGCCCATCTTCGCCAGCACGATCGCGACTTCCTGCGCGTGCGGCAGATAGTTCAGCGTCGCCACGATGTTCCAGCGATCCATCTGCCCCTGATTGATCTGCTGGACCCCGTGATACAGTCCCGTCGTGTCGCCCAGCCCGACCGTGTTCGCGGTCGCGAACAGCCGGAACGCGGGATGCGGGTGGATCACCCGGTTCTGGTCGAGCAGCGTGAGCTTGCCTTCGACCTCCAGCACCCGCTGGATGACGAACATCACGTCCGGCCGCCCGGCGTCGTACTCGTCGAACACCAGCGCCACCGGATGCTGCAGCGCCCAGGGCAGCAATCCCTCACGGAACTCCGTCACCTGCTGCCCGTCGCGCAACACGATCGCGTCCTTGCCGACGAGGTCGATGCGGCTGATATGGCTGTCTAGATTGATCCGGATGCAGGGCCAGTTCAGCCGCGCCGCCACCTGCTCGATGTGCGTCGACTTGCCGGTGCCATGATAGCCCTGGATCATCACCCGTCGGTTGAACGCGAAGCCCGCCGTGATCGCGAGCGTGGTCTCCCGGTCGAACCGGTAGGTCTCGTCGATCATCGGCACATGCTCGGTGCGCCTGCCGAACGCCGGTGCCATCACGTCGCTGTCGATGCCGAAGACCTCGCGAACCGAGACCAGCCTGTCCGGACTGCCGATGGAAGCGATGCTCGGCAACGCGTCGTCCGACGTGCTCTCCACCCCGGTCTCGTCGTTCAGCGCGGCAATCCTGGTCATCCTCTGGTCGGTTCCTCGTCCAAGTCGGTTCAGCGGGCTTCGGCGAATCCGGCCCCGATTTCGGTTCCCTCGAGGTGCCGTCGCAATGTCGAATAGGCGAGATTGATCGTCTTGAGCCGCTCCTCGGCTGCCCGGTCGCCGCCGGTCGCGTCGGGGTGATGCGATTTGGCGAGATCCTTGTAGCGGGTCTTCACTTCCGCGAGCGACACTGGCCAGGCCAACCCGAGCGCCTGCAACGGATCGCGGAGTCGCGCCGGCGCCTCGGCGCGTTCCTCCCGTGGTTGCCGCCGCCGCTGGTCAGGGTGCATGCGTCCCGCAGACAGCACGCCGAGCGGGTCGCGCAGCGCTTCCTCGTCGATCTGACCACCGCCGATCCGTCCCAGCGGCCATGATGGCCGCTGCCATCGCGTGTCAGCCCGGATCTGCGCCTCGATCTGGCCGGGCGTCATCCCTTTGTAGAAATCCCACGCGCCGTTGTAGGCCCGCACGTGTTCCAGACAGAACCACCAGTATTCGTTCAGGCTGGTTCTCGACTTCGGCGCGCGATAACCGCCATCCTCCAGACAACCGGGAATGTCGCAGGTCCGGCCCGGCGCATCCGGGTCGGGAGCGAAGGCCCGGGACCGCTGGGTTCGACGACTGATCACGATGCTAGATGTGCGAACCGGGCCGGGCAGGGCAAGAGGCAACCTCGGGAGTGGATCGATGAACCAGGATCAGACACGCGCGGCGCGGCTGCGAACGGTCGTCGAGCGGACATTCGGTCCTGCCGAGGTCACCGTCACGGACCAGAGCGCCCAGCATGTCGGGCACGCCGGCGCAGCCGACGAAGGCGAAACCCACTACGATCTGCGGATCGTCAGTTCGGCCTTCGCCGGCAAGAACCGCGTCGCACGCTCCCGCGCCGTGCACGAGGCCTTGGCCGGCGAGTTCGCCGCCGGCCTGCACGCCCTGTCCCTGTCGCTCCAGACCCCGGAGGAGGCCCAGGCCAGACCCGCCCCGCCGCCGGTCAGGTGAACCGCGCCAGACGTATGGCCGTGTGGCCGCGTGTCGGTCGGAGATTCGGCATGACCAGCAGGCACCGATCGTAGGGAGTCCGTACCTCGGCGGCGCCGTCGGTCGCGATCAGCGTGTTCTTCTCCGGGATCACCTCGCCGCCGCGGAATGGCCGCAGGAAAGAGAACGAGCCCGTGTTGGCGGTCACCGCGTCCGTCACCTCCGCGCAAGCCGCCAGCGTCGAGGAGGGCAGGGCAGGGGACGACGGCACCATCCCGTGCAGACGTAGCAGCGACAGCACCGAAGCTTCGGTGATCCTCGCCGCTTCCTGCTCCCAGTGCTGGCCGGCCTCGACCAGGCAAGCGGTCTTCAGGCTGTCGGCCAGGGTGAACGGCGTGTAGTCGATCAGCCGCAATCCCCCCGCATGCCCCCGGTCGGATACCACCAGGCTCGGCGTCCCGATCTCGCATCCCAGAGCCCGTCCCCGTTCGGTGCTGCCGCACAGGATCAGCGGGTCGGCCGGCCAGAGCATCGAGTGCAGATCAAGCAGGATGTCCGCCTGATCGACGAGCCGCCGGATCTGCCGGCCTCGCATCAGCTCGTTCGACACGCGCGGACCGTCCAGCACCGACGCGTCCCAGATCCGGTTCAGGTCCTCGTCGACGAATCGTGACGCCGTAGGCTGCGCCGGATCGAACCGGTCGAACGCCGCGAGGTTGGCGAACCCGAACGTCAGCCGTCCTCGCGTCGGCCGCAATCCCGACCGGAGCAATCTGTCCAGCACGATTGCACCGGCGATCTCGTTGCCATGGACCAGCGCCACGACCATCACGTGCGGCCCGAATTCGGCGCCCCGGAAGCTC
>CAXTUK010000332.1:1818-3104 GCA_964247395.1 uncultured Acetobacteraceae bacterium | reverse complement strand
GAACTGCGCGGCCTGCGCATCGAGACGCAGCCGTGAATTGACCGCCGATACTGACTTCCAGGCTGGTCACATACAGACCGAGCAACCGGGAGTCGGCGAGCCCCTCGGATGATGGCCGTCCAGGATCGTCGGCGACGATCGTCAGCAGCACGGAGCGGTCCGCCGCGACCGCAGCGGGGGGTATCACGGCGCGCTGCGCGGCCATCTCGCCGCCTACTCTCCAGTCGGCGATCTGACGGTCGTTCGCGAACACCTGGAAGCGCGCCCGCCGCAGGCCCGGCGGGGTGAACGCCCGGCGGATCAAGTCGACCGACGCCGGCCCACCCGAAGGCAGGCCGAACCTGAGGCTGGCGACGCTGTCGTCGGTCCAGCGGGTCGTGGTCTCCCCGATGGACCAGCCGCCGACGAGATAGGGACCCGCGCCGCCGCCGTTCCCGAACCCCACCGCCTTGTCGAACGGCAGCACCGGCGCCGGGAAGGCGAAATGCGGCAGGCACGCCCGGCGCATCGGCTGGAGCCAGCAAGGCAGCCCCCATGCCAGGCGCTGCCTGGCGATGACGGCGGCCTGCGTCGGATCGAGAACCGTTCCCGGCGCCAAGTGCAAGACGCTCGGCTCGACCGGCATCGGCCGGAGCGGCAGGACGGTGAACCCGTCGGCCTCGGGGTAGACCTTGAAGGCGAAGAAGCTCTGGAACTTGCTCGACACGGTGCTGATCCAGCTGGCGCCGCCCCAGAGCGCGCCCCAGTCGCCGCGTCCGCGGCCGAACACGACCTCGTCGATCGACGACAGGCCGGACGGCAGCGCGATGGTGGCCCGATCCGCCGACGACGCCAGGGCTGATGCCGGCGTGATGTCGATCCGCCACATGAACAGGACGGCCCCTGACGCCAGCGCCATGCCCAAGGCGAGGCGGGCGCGCCATCTCGTCGCGGCGTCGATCGCCACCCGGCCCAGCAACGCCGCGTAGAGGCCGAAGACCGGCAGCGTCCACTTGAAGTAATGGAAATTGCCGAACCGCCAGAGAGCGGGCGGATGCAGGTCGCGATAGGCCAGGAACGATGCGCAATCGAGCAGCGCGGCGCCGTCGCTCGACACGCTGCGCCACGGCCGCCCACGCAACGATCGACGTGCCGACCAGAAGCACGATCGCGCCTTCCGCCGGCCGGCAGCAGGCGACCGTCATCACCGACAGGGCGGCCGCGAACGCGTCGCGCGGGCGCGGCGCGTCCTCGATCAGCCGAGCGCCCGCCAGCAGGCAGGCGCACAGGCAGACGCTGCTCAGGCT
>CAXTUK010000332.1:0-1808 GCA_964247395.1 uncultured Acetobacteraceae bacterium | reverse complement strand
GTCCAGGGCACCACCCAGGACCAGAGCGCCTCGAACGGCAGGATGGTGGTCGCGACGAATACCCAGGCGGCGAGGCCGGCGGCGCAAGGGACGCCCGATAGGATGCGCGCGCCGAGCCGCGCGCACAGGAGCAGCGAGCCGAGCAGGCACGCGAGGTCGGGCAGAAGGAACGGATCGGCCGGCGTCAGCCGGACGAACAGCGCGCCGATGATCGGATAGGCAGGCAGATACCAGTGCAGGGCAGGCTCGGTGAGCCCGTGCGCCCATGCGACGGCGTCCTTGATGTAGAGGCCCTGGTCCCACCACAGCCACCAGCCCGCGTCGCCCTTGACCGGCGCGCCTCGCAGGTTGGCCAGTTCCGGCGCCACCGCCGGCCCGATCGCGGCATGCAGACGGATGAAGCGCCAAGCCGAGAACAGCGCCGCCGCCGGAACGGCGACCGGGTCGAGGCGCGCCCTCAACGGCCGATCGAGCGCGACACGATCATCGCGGCGGCCCCGAGCGTCGCCAGCCCTACCCCTCGATAGGCCCAGGCGCTCTGATCGATCATGAAGCTCGATCGCGGGTAGGGAAACAGGCCGGTGCCCTGTCCGACGAACAGCAGCCCCAAGCACAGCCCCAACGCGCCCGCGATCAGCAGCACCATTTTCACCCGACCGCTCTCCCCGACTCTGTGACCCGACGGTGACAAAGCCACCTTCATTCCGCCACGACCCGGCTGCACAAGAGATCGATGCGACATTCGAGGCAAGGAGAGGTGGCGTGATCGGATCGGCCAACCGCACCGCGAGGCTGTTCGCGGCGACCAGCCTGTCGCTCGCCATGGCCTGGTCCGGCATCGCCGCCGCGCAGGCGCCGGCGCCGCCGCCCGGTCGCGTCGGTCGGTTGTCCTCGATAACTGGCGGCCTGTCGTTCCACGCCGCCGCCGACGCCGGCTCGACCGCATGGACGGCGGCGACGCTCAACTATCCCGTGACCACCGGCGATGCGGTGTTCGCCGAGGCAGGCGGCCATGCCGAGATCGAGGTCGGCAACGATCTCGCCGCCCTCGACGGCGGCACCGAGCTCGACGTGGCGACGCTGGACGACGCCCGGCTCGTCGCCAGCGAGCCGCAGGGCCGCCTGTTCCTCGCTCTCGGGCCGCAGCCGCAGGGCGCCGTGAACACCATCGCCACGCCGCGCGGCGTGCTTCAGCTTGCCGGGCGGGGCGAGTACGAGATCGTCGCCGGCGACAGCGCCACGCCCACGACGGTCACCGTGGTGCAGGGAGGCGGCCAGCTGACCGCGACCGGCGTCCAGCTGCAGATCGCCGCCGGCCAGACGGCGACGGTCGGCGGCACCGACCAGCTTTCCGGCAACGTCGCCGCTTCGGCGCCCCCCGATCCGTTCCTCGCCGCCATGCTGGCCGCCGTCGCGGGCGGCAACGGGTCGCTGCCGCCCGCGGTCGCCAACATGACCGGCTGCCGGGCGCTCGCCAACGTCGGCACCTGGCGGCCCTCGCCGCGCTACGGGCAGGTCTGGTATCCGCCGGTCCAGGCGGGCTGGACGCCGGATCGCGAGGGTCACTGGTCCTATGTCCAGCCCTGGGGCTGGACCTGGGTCGACGACGAGGCCTGGGGGTTCGCGCCATCCCATTACGGAAGATGGATCGACGACGGCGGCCAGTGGGGCTGGGTGCCCGGCGAGGAGGGCGTCCCGGCGGCGGACTATGCCGAGCCGGTGTACGCGCCGGCGCTGGTGAGCTGGACCGACATCGGCGGCGGCGCCGTCGCCGGCGCGGGGCAGCAGCTCGGCAAGGTAGACGCGGG
>CAXTUK010000331.1:0-3106 GCA_964247395.1 uncultured Acetobacteraceae bacterium | reverse complement strand
TGCTGGACCGCTACTGGAACGTGATCACGACCAATGCGGCGACACCTCGCTTCTTCGGCCATTTCATCGACATGGCCGCGCGAACCGGGCCACGGAACATTCTGCACCTCATGTTCGACCCGACCGGGATGCGCCCGTTCATCCCCGATTGGGACAGGGTCGCGCGGTCCTTGATAGATCGTGTGCATCGGGAAGCCGTAGGGCTGGTCATCGACGACCAGACCCGCAAACTGCTGGCGGAACTCCTCGCTTACGCCGGTTCAGACTTCGGTCGCAGGGCGAAGATCGGCGGTGAGGATCTGCCGATGATGCCGCTGAGCTTCGAAAAGGAAGGCGTGGTGCTCAACTATTTCTCCATGGTCTCCACGGTCGGGACACCGAGAACGGTCATGGCGCAGGAACTCCGTCTCGAGTGCATGTTTCCGGCCGACGAGGCGACGGAACGTCACCATCTCGACCTCATGACATGATTGGCTGTCCTCGGCCTAATCCAGCAACGCGCCGGCCGCCGGGGCACCGTCTGGAACAATCGCGGCCCGGCGCCCGCCCAGATCAGGCAAGAGCCGGCGCCCCATGGGCAGCCGCGACATGTCGATCTTCCGGCCGAACCACCGACCGAGCCCGGCATTTCCGGCCGCTGGAACGTCACGATTGCGACCCCGATGGGCAAGCAGGTGGTCAGCTACGATATTTCCGACGCGGGTGGCGAGTTGACCGGCACGGCAACGCAAGGCGCCGAGGTCGCGCCATTGATCGGCCTGGCCACTTCTGCAAACCGGCTCACCTGGACCCAGAACGTCACCAGACCGATGAAGCTGACGCTTCGGTTCGACGTGACCATCGAAGGCGACACGATGATTGGCACTACCAAGGCAGGCGTGCTGCCGAGTTCGAAGCTCACCGGCGTTGGCAGGCGGGACGTCATGGCGGTCGCCTGATCCGACAGGTCCGGCGCGGGAAAGGACGACGACATGCAAGCCATCCGCATCGAGCAGTATGGCGGACCGGAGGTGCTCCGGCTGCAGGACATCCCGGTGCCCGAGCCAGGCGCGGGCGAGGTGCTGGTGCGGATGGCCCATGCCGGGATCAACGTGATGGACGTGGGCACGCGCAAAGGCGTGTTCGCGAACTCGCGGACCTACCAGGTCCGCCTGCCGACCACCATCGGCATCGAAGGGGCGGGAACGGTGGAGCGGGTCGGCGCCGGCGTGACCGGGTTCCGCCCCGGCGACCGGGTCGCCTATTGCCTGGTCTGGAACAGCCATGCCGAGTTCGCCGTGGTGCCGGCCTGGCAGCTCGCCCACGTGCCACGAGACGTGCCGCTTTCGCTTGCTGCCGCCGCGACTTTCCAGGGACTCACGGCGCACTACCTGGCAACCGATGTCGGCCGCCTCGGCCCCGGGCGGTCCTGCCTGGTGCACGCGGCGGCGGGAGGCGTGGGGCAGCTCCTCGTCGGCTTCGCGGCGCGTCTAGGGGCGGTGGTCTACGGCACGGTCCGCGCCGAGGACCAGAAGCGGATCGCGCGCGAACGGGGCGCCCGGGACGTGTTCCTGTCCGACCAAGGCGGCTTCACTGCACCGTTGCTCGAGCTGACCGGTGGCGCCGGGGTGGACGTGGTGTTCGACTCGGTCGGCAAGCCGACGCTGCGCGACGATTTCAAAGTGACGCGCCAGAAGGGGCTGGTGGTGAGCTTCGGGGCGTCCGGCGGCGCCGTGGACGACCTCGACCCGGCCGAGTTGGGCGAAGCCGGATCGCTCTCTCTGATCCGCCCAAGGTTGAAGGACCACCTGCCCGACGCGGACACCATACAGGGGCGCGCGGCCGCACTCTACGCCGGGCTCGCCGATGGCGCGCTGTCGCTGTCGCTGGGCAGGCGCTACGCCATGGACCAGATCGGCCTGGCACACGCCGAGATGGAGGAACGCAAGACCGCAGGCAAGCCGCTGCTCGACATCGCCGTCGAACCGTAACCGTGCCGATCCGGCAACGCCCCGATCCTCCTGGTCGCGGGTCTGTGCCCTGGTCTATCCCGCCTTGTCCGAACGCCAGTCGGGGTGGAAATGGCCGTAGATGCGGCGCGCGGTCTCGCGGGAGATGCCGGGCGCCTGTTCGAGGTCGATCAGGCCCGCCCCCTTGACGCCGCGCGCCGAACCGAAATGGTTCAGCAACGCCCGCTTGCGCGCGCTGCCGATGCCCTCGATCTCGTCGAGCTCGCTCCTGACCAGCGCCTTCGAGCGCCCCGCCCGGTGCGTGGTGATCGCGAACCGGTGCGCCTCGTCGCGCAGCCGCTGCAGGTAGTAGAGCACCGGATCGCGCGGCAGCAGCTGGAAGGCCGGCCGGTCGGCCACGTGGAACCATTCACGCCCGGCATCGCGGTCGGGGCCCTTGGCGATGGCGACCAGCGCCACGTCGGTGACGCCGAGATCGTCGAGCACGCCGCGCACGGCCGAATACTGGCCGGCGCCGCCGTCGATCAGCACGACGTCGGGCCAGTCCGGATCCTCGGCCGCACCCCCCGCCTTGAGCGCCTTGCCGAAGCGCCGCTCCAGCATCTCGCGCATCATCGCGAAATCGTCGCCCGGCGCGATCGGGCCGCGGATCGCGTATTTCCGGTAGGCGTTCTTCCGGAAACCCTCCGGGCCGCCCACGATCATCACGCCGTAGGCGTTGGTGCCCATGATGTGGCTGTTGTCGTAGACCTCGATCCGTTCGGGCGTCGCGGCGAGCCCGAAGGTGGCCGCGACCCCCTCCAGCAGCTTCGCCTGCCCGGCGCTCTCCGCCAGCCGGCGCTCCAGCGCCTCGCGGGCGTTGATCTGCGCGTGCTCGATCACCGCCCGCTTCTCGCCGCGCGCCGGGACCGCGATCTCGACCCGCCGCCCCGCCTTGATCGACAGCGCGTCGGCGATCAGCTCGATTTCGGGCAGGTCGTCGCTGGCCAGCACCAGGCGCGGCGGCGTCTTGTCGTCGTAGAACTGGGCGATGAAGGCGGCCAGCACGTCGCCCAGCTCCTCGCCCCCTTCGCGCGCCCGGCTGTGGCTCGGGAAGAAGGCCCGGTTGCCGTTGTTGCGGCCGCCGCGGATGAAGAACACCTGCACGCAGGTCTGGC
>CAXTUK010000330.1:0-3122 GCA_964247395.1 uncultured Acetobacteraceae bacterium | reverse complement strand
GCCCCGGGTGGGGGGCCCCACGAAACCGCCTTCGAGGAGGTTGCGCTCGATGGCGGCGACGGTGCCGACGATGCGCGGGTCGGTGGCGGGCAGGAAGCCCACCAGCGGCAGCAGCAGCAGCGAGGCGTCGAGAGCGGTCTCGCCGTAGGCCTGGACGAAATGGCCGCGGGTCTCGTCGTAGCCCTTGGCGCAGACGGTCTGGTGGATGATGTCGCGGGTCGCGGCCAGCCGCTCGAGCACGACGTCGTCGAGGGTCGAGCGGGTGCGGTCCGATTTGAGGAACTGCTCGATGCCGACCCAGGCCATCGCCTGGCTGTAGGTGTAGCGCTTCGGGTCGCCGCGGGATTCCCAGATGTCCGCACCTGGTTCGTTCCAGATCCGGTCGAGGTAGTCGACGAGCATCCGTTCGGACTCCAGGATCCGGTCGCTCGAATGCAGGCCGCCGCGATCGCCGACGTGAATCGCGTTGATCAGCTCGCCGTAGACGTCGAGTTGCAGCTGACCGGCCGCCTCGTTGCCGATCAGCACCGGCCTGGCGCCGCCGTAGCCGGAGAACTGGGGGGCTTGGTGTTCGCGCATCTTGCGCGACCCGTCGAGCCGGTAGGCGATCTGCAGCTTGGTGGGATCGCCGCCGACGGCGCGCGAGAGCCAGTCGCGCCAGGCGGTCGCCTCCTCCTTGAAGCCGGCGTTGAGCAGGGCCGAGAGGGTGAAGGTGGCGTCGCGCAGCCACGTGTAGCGATAGTCCCAGTTCATGTCGCCGCCCGGCTTCTCCGGCAGTCCGAAGGTGGCGGCGGCGAGCAGGCCGCCGGTCCGCTGGTGGATGAGCGCCTTGAGCGTGATCAGCGAGCGCCTGACCGCTTCGGGGCGGATGCAGGGCTTGTCGAAGCGGGCGATCCAGTCGGTCCAGTATGTCCTGGTGCCGTCGAGACTTTCGGCGGCGTCGAGCGTGGGCGGTTCCTCCTCGGCGGCGTCGGCGTAGGAGAGGACGAAGGCGAAGGACTGGCCCTGGGCGACGTCGATCAGCGCGTGGGCGGTATCGTCCTGCAGGACCAGCGGCACGGGGCTGTCGAGGATGACCCGGGCCGGGCCGAGCTCGGCGATGAGGCCGCGATCGCACGTCCTGGCCCAGGGACGCATGGTGCCGTCGTCGAACCGCAGCGCCAGCGCGAGACGCATCCGCATCGTGCCGGCGAGGCCCTCGACGATGCGGATGAGCGAGGAGATGCGGCCGCGGATGGGCATGAAGTCGGTCACGCGGACGGCGTCCTGGCCGTCATGGAAGTCGGTCTCGAGGATGAGGGTGTCGCCGGCGTAGCGCCGGGCGACGCGCGGATGGGCGAGGTCGGGGCTGATCGACCAGCGTCCGTTGCTGGCGTCGCCGAGCAGGGCGGCGAAGCACGCATCGGCATCGAAGCGCGGCCAGCACAGGAAGTCGATCGAGCCGGAACGCGAGACGAGGGCGCAGGTCTCGCCGTCGCCGATCATGGCGTAGTCTGCGATCAGCGGCCGCATGATGTATCCTTCCTGGGGTTCGGGACGAGGCGCATCGTTGCAGGCCGGACGCCGTGGGGATACTCACGATCCGACACCCGCCGGCCAAGAGCGGGGCATCTCGGAGGGACGTTGGTGGATCAGGATGACGCAGCGGCGGAGACCCCCGACGTCGGCAGGACGCGATGGTTGCGGCTGATTCCGATCGCGATGGCGATCTACGTGATCTCGTTCATGGACCGGACGAACATCGGCTACGCGTTCGCCGGCATCGGCCACGACTTCCATGTCGGCAAGGCGGCGCAGGGTGCGGCGGGCGGCATCTTCTTCGTGGGCTACATCCTGCTGCAGATCCCGGGCGGATGGCTCGCCGAGCACTGGAGTGCGAAGAAGTTCATCACCTGCATGATCGTGCTGTGGGGGCTGGCGGCGATGGCGTGCGGCGCGGTCGAGAGCTACACGCAACTGCTGGTCGCCCGCTTCGTGCTCGGCGTGGCCGAGGGCGGGATCTGGCCGGCGATACTGGTGCTGATCAGCCACTGGTTCCCGGTGCGGGAGCGCGCGCGGGCCTACAGTTTCTGGATGGCCAACCTCGCGGTCGCGTCGATCATCACCCAGCCGTTGTCGGGCTGGATCGTGTCGGTGACGAGCTGGCGGGTGCTGTTCTATGTCGAGGGCGTCCTGCCGTTCGTGATCGCGCTGCCGCTCTGGCTGCTGTTCGTGCATGACCGGCCGTTCCAGGCGCCGTGGTGCTCGGCGGCGGAGCGCGAATACATCGAAGCCTCGATCAGGCGCGACCAGGAGCACGAACCCAGGCACGCGCCGTTCTCGCAGATCTTCAGCACGCCTGCGGTCTACCAGCTGATCGTGGTCTACTTCATGATCCAGGTCGGCTTCTATGGCCTGAACATGTGGCTGCCGACGCTGCTCAAGACGCTGACGCAGGCGGGTTTCGGCGCCGTCGGTCTGATCGCCACCCTGCCCTACATCACCGCGATCGCGATGATGTCGGCCAACGGGGTGCTGGCCGACAGGAGTGCGAAATACGCGCGGCACGTGCTGCTGCCGATGCTGCTCGCGTCCGCCAGCCTGATGGCGTCGGTGCTGATCGGACACGCCATCCTGTGGCTGTCGGTGCTGTTCATCTGCCTGGCGATGGGCGGGGCGCTGTCCTACGACGGGCCGTTCTGGGCGGCGGCCTCGCGGACGCTGCCGCCGGTGATCGTCGGCGGGGCGATGGGGCTGATCAACGCGCTCGGCAATCTCGGCGGCTTCCTCGGGCCCTTCGTCGGCGGCTGGCTGCAGAAGGAGGGCGGCGGGTTCCTGGCGCCCGCGATCTTCCTGTCCACCTCGATGCTGCTGGCCGGGATCGTCATGATGACGGTCCGGATGCGCGAGGCGCCGCGTCCGGTGACGTCGGCGGATCTTGCGGGCTCGCACGCTTGAGGACGTGACGCATGGCCGCGGCGGATGAGGCGCGGGCCGTTGCGGCGACGTTGGCGTCGGTGCGGACGCGGGCGCCGCTGGTGCACAGCATCACCAACCTGGTGGTCACCAATCTGACGGCCAACGCGCTGCTGGCGATCGGGGCGTCGCCGGCGATGGTCGAGGGCAGCGACGAGGTGGAGGAG
>CAXTUK010000329.1:0-3138 GCA_964247395.1 uncultured Acetobacteraceae bacterium | reverse complement strand
GGCATGCGCCTGGATCGCGTCCGAATACAGCAGCAGCTCGCAGCCGCCGCCGAGCGCCATCCCGTACGGCGCCGCGACCACCGGGAACGGGGCGCGCTTCTTCCGCAGCATCACCGCCTGGCCGGACGCGATCATCCTGTCGAGCTCGCTCCAGGCGGCGATGTTCACGCCGTAGATCACCTGCCCGAGATTGGCGCCGACCGAGAAGTTCTGACCCTCGCCATGCAGTACCAGCGCCCGGTGCTCCTTGCCCACCAGCTCGATCGACCGGTCGAGCAGCGACAGCACCGCCTCGTCGATCGCCGCCGCCTTCGCCGTGATGGCGAAGCAGGCGACGCCGTCGCCGAGGTCCCACAAGGCGGCCCCGCCGTTGCGCAGCAGCGGCCTGGCGCCGCGCTTGACGTCCTCGAAGTCGAGCATCCCCGAAGGGCGCTCGACCGGGTGATAGCGTCCGTCGGTTCCGAACGCCTGCGCACGCCCACGCTCGACCGTGTGGAACGGCTCGCCCCTCGACGCAGCCGCTTCGAGCAGGGCAGGGACCTCGATCCCGGCCGCACGCAGCCGCTCCGCGAACCAGGACGTGCCGACCTTGTCGATCAGCTCGAACGGGCCCCAGCGCCAGTTGTAGCCGAGCCGCATCGCCTCATCGATCGCGGTGATCCCGTCGGCCGCCTCCGGCACCAGTCCGGCCGCGTATGCCAGCACCGGCCCATACACCGACCAGGCATACCGTCCGGCCCGGCCCTCGCTCGACAACAGCGCCCGCGGATCGGTCCTGGCACCGTGCAGTTCCGGCAGCTCCGCGCGGCGCTCCGCCCGATACTCCCCCGTCCGCAGGTCGATCACCTCGCGCACGCGCCTGCCCGAGGCGCTCCCCATCCGGTAGAACCCGCCGCTTCCCTTCCGCCCGGTCAGGCCGCCCTCGATCATCCTCGTGATCAGCGGCACCTCGCCCGCGATCGCGTGGAACCAATCGGGCGCCGGCAGGCTCTCGCGCATCGACCTGTTGATGTGCGGCATCAGGTCGAGCCCGACCAGGTCGCTGAGCCCGAACACGCCGGTCTTGGGGATGCCGAACGGCGACCCGTTCACCGCGTCCGCCTCCTCGACCGTCAGCTGCTGGCCGATCGCCTCGACCACCGCCCGCTGCATCCAGTACGTGCCGAGCCGGTTGGCGATGAACCCGGGCGTGTCCTTGCAGCGCACGATCGACTTGCCGAGCGCCGCGTCCGCGAACGCCGCGACCCGCTCCACCAGCGCCGGATCGCTTTGCGGGCCTGCCACCACCTCCAGCAGCCGCATGTAGCGCGGCGGGTTGAAGAAGTGCGTGACGAGGAAGTCCCGCGCGAACGCTTCGCCCATCCCGGCCGCCAGCTCGCGCAGCGGGATCGTCGAGGTGTTCGACGACACCGCGGTCCCGGGCCGGCGCACCGCCTCGATCCGCCGGTAGAGCGCCCGCTTGACGTCGAGCCGCTCGACGATCGCCTCGATCACCCAGTCGCACTCGGCCAGCCGTCCGAGATCGTCCTCGACATCGCCGGTCTCGACCAGCTTCGCCGCCGCCTTGGTCATGAACGGCGCCGGCTGCGCCTTGAGCATACGCGCGACCGCGCCGTCGGCCACGCCCGGCAGGTCGAGCAGCAGCACGCCCGTGCCCGCGTTCGCCACCTGCGCCGCGATCCCGGCGCCCATCACCCCGGCGCCGATCACCGCAACCTTCCGCATCGTCATCGGACGCGCTCCAGGACGGTCGCGACCCCTTGGCCGCCGCCGATGCACTGGGTGGCCAGCGCGTAGCGGCCGCCGTCGCGCGCCAGCAGGCTCGCCGCCTTGCCGACCAGCCGGGCCCCGGTGGCGCCCAGCGGATGCCCGATCGCGATCGCGCCGCCGTCGATGTTGAGCGCCTTCTCGTCGATCCCCAGCTCGCGCACCGTCGCGATCGACTGGCTGGCGAACGCCTCGTTGAGCTCCACCACGTCGAGCGCCGAGGCCTCGATCCCGGCGCGCGCCAGCGCCTTGCGCGAGGCGCCGATCGGCCCGATCCCCATGATCTCCGGCGAGCAGCCCGACACCGCCTGCGCCCTGATCCGCGCCAGCGGCTCGAGGCCGTGCTCGGCGGCGTAGTCCTCCGAACAGACCAGCACCGCGCTCGCCCCGTCGGTCAGCGGCGAGGACGTGCCGGCCGTCACCGACCCGTCCGGCCGGAACGCCGGCTTGAGCCCGGCCAGGCCCTCTGCCGACGTTTCGGGCCGCAGGCATCCGTCCTGCTCGACCATCCCTGCCTTGGTGGCGATCGGCACGATCTCCGCCGCCAGCCTGCCGTCCGCGCGCGCCGCTCCCGCCTTCTGCTGGCTGCGCACCGCGAACGCCTCCTGCTCCGAGCGCGTCAGTTGCCACTGCGTCGCGACGTTCTCGGCGGTGTCGCCCATGCTCATGTAGGCGCCCGGCACACCCTCGTGCAGCGTCCTGTTCGGCAGGAAGTTGAACCCCGACATCGGCAGCCGGCTCATGCTCTCGACGCCGGCCGCGATGAACGCATCGCCCGAACCGGTCGCGATCGACCCGGCCGCGACATGCACCGCACTCATCGACGAACCGCAGAACCGGTTCAGCGTCGCGCCGCCGACGCTCTGCGGCAGCCCCGCCAGCAGCACCACCAGCCGCGCGAGATTGAGGCCCTGCTCGCCCTCGGGCATCGCGCAGCCGAGGATCAGATCCTCGATCGTCGACGGATCCACGCCGGTCCGCTCGATCAGCCCACGCACCACGGCGGCCGCGAGGTCGTCCGGCCGGGTTCTCGCCAGCGCCCCCTTGGCGGCGAACGTGAACGGCGAGCGGCAATAGCCGGCGATGACTGCGTGTCGCATCTTCGGTCTCCTTCTATCCGGCTTTCTTCCTGCGCATCGATCCCTCGACGGTCGCCAGCAGGCGCCGGAGGTCGGCGAGCGTCTCCGTCAGCACTGCCTGCTGATGCTCGAGATCCTGCATGCGTTCGTGCAGCCGCCCCGCCAGGCTGCGCATCTGCAGCAGTCCCTCCGGATCGCTGTGGTAGAGCGACAGGAACTCCTTGATCTCGCGCAGGCTGAAGCCGAGCCGCTTGCCGCGCAGGATCAGCACCAGCCTCGCCCTGTCCCGGTG